>JAGYMG010000029.1 GCA_018400675.1 bacterium | reverse complement strand
TATGAACATAAAACCATTATCCGATCATATTCTCATTGAGCCTATTTCTCAAGAAGAAAAGACAAAATTTGGTATTTTTCTCCCTGATACTATTGAGAAAGAAAGACCAGAGCAAGGCAAGGTTATTGCGGTTGGTCCTGGCAAACGTCTTTCTTCAGGTAAGAGAATGGCCATGGAGGTGAAGAAGGGAGATAAGGTGCTCTTCACTAAATATGGTCCTAACGAAATAAAGGTCGCTGATAAAGAATATCTAATTGCTAAAGAAGAAGACATTTTAGCAATTATTAAATAATTAAATATTATTCTTGATTTATGGCTAAGCAAATAAAATATTCAGAAGAAGCCCGGAGGAAGCTAAAAGCCGGTGTTGATAAGCTGGCTAATGCTGTTAAAGTCACTCTTGGGCCAAAAGGAAGGAATGTTGTCCTGGGTCAGAGTTTTGGTTCTCCAACTATTACTAACGATGGAGTCAATATAGCTAAAGAAATAGAGCTAGAAGATAGTGTTGAGAATCTTGGTGCTGAAATTATTAAGGAAGTAGCTTCTAAAACCAATGATGTTGCTGGGGACGGAACAACCACAGCTTCAGTCTTAGCCCAAGCTTTAGTGGAAGAAGGTCTTAAGAATGTAACTGCCGGGGCTAATCCCTTAGCGCTGAGAAGGGGCATCGAGAAAGGCTCAAAAGCAGTGGTAGCAGCCTTGAAAAAGATTTCCCGAGGTATAAACCAAAAAGAGGAAATAGCTCAGGTAGCTACTATTTCAGCTGAAGATCCTGAAATGGGTAATATGATTGCTGAGGTGATAGAAGAAGTGGGCAAGGACGGAGTAGTAACGGTTGAAGAGTCAAAAACATTTGGTCTTTCTAAAGAGATAGTTAAAGGTCTCCAGTTTGATAAGGGTTATATCTCTCCTTATATGGTCACCAACTCTGAGAAAATGGAAGCTGTTTCGGAAGATCCCTATATTCTCATTAGTGATAAAAAAATATCTTCTCTCCAGGAGTTATTACCTGTCTTAGAAAAAGTGACCCAAAACGGTAAAAAAGAGTTAGTAATAATTGCTGACGAAATAGAAGGTGAGGCTTTAGCTACTTTGGTTTTGAATAAACTCAGGGGAGTGCTTAATGCCTTAGCCGTTAAAGCCCCTGGTTTTGGTGACAGACGAAAAGAAATGCTAGAAGATATTGCTGCTGTTACTGGCGGTCAGGTTATTTCTGAAGATAAGGGAATGAAGTTAGAGAGTGTTGAGCTTAAAATGTTGGGTAGGGCCAGGAGAGTTGTTGCTACTAAAGAAAACACTATTGTCGTTGGCGGAAAAGGAAAGAAAGAAGATATTGAAAAAAGAGCTCAACAGTTGAGGAATGAGATTGAACAGAGCACCTCTGACTTTGACAAAGAAAAACTCCAGGAGCGCTTAGGGAAGATAGCCGGTGGTGTTGCTGTTATTAAAGTAGGTGCGCCTACTGAGGTAGAACAAAAATCAAGGCAGCATAAAGCTGAGGATGCCCTCTCAGCTACCCGGGCAGCGATTGAGGAAGGTATTGTCCCTGGCGGAGGGGTGGCCTTGGTTAGAGCAGCTGAAGTCTTAGAGAAAATAGGGGGAGAGAAAGAGGAAAAAATAGGTATCGAGATATTGAAGAAAGCCTTAGAAAAACCCTTAAAGATGATTGCTCAGAATGCTGGATTAGAGGGTTCGGTAGTTGTAGAAGAGGTGAAAAAGAATAAGGGGAACTATGGCTTTGATGCCCAGCGTCTGGACTATGGAGATTTAATGAAGAGAGGGATTGTTGACCCTACTAAAGTAGTCAGGACTAGCTTGGAAAATGCTGTGTCAGGTACAGGTATTCTCTTGACCACCGAGTGTGTGGTTTCCGATTTACCGGAGAAGAAAGAAAATAATAACGCTGGCTCTTCTGGCATGGGAGCTATGGGCGGTATGGGCGGTATGAGTGGTATGCCTGGCATGTAAACGATTATTAGCCAAACAGCCCACAACTCCCTCAATTGATTTTGGGGGAGTTTTCGGTTATAATAATAAATGTCTTTTCAAAAATATGATCTGTCCTAATTGTAAATTAAAACTAAAAAAAATAATCTTCCGCAATACAGAGATTGATTATTGCCCCAAATGTCTGGGTATCTGGTTTGAGGAGGATGAATTAAGACGGGCCAAGGATGATAAGGATCAAGAGCTTAACTGGCTGGATATTGACCTGTGGCAAGACCAGGCGCAATTAGCAGTTGCTATAACAGAGAAGCAGTGTCCTTTCTGCTCGCAACCTCTTTATGCTGTCGATTATGGCCAATCAGGGGTAAGGGTAGAGGTTTGTAATAACTGTAAAGGGGTATGGCTGGAAAGAGGAGAATTTAAGAAGATTATTGATTATCTCCAGGAGAAGAAAGAAAAAGAAGTATTAGATAATTATACAGCTAATCTCCTGGCTGAAGCCAAAGAAGTCTTTACTGGTCCTGAGCCTTTCCGTTCTGAGCTAAGGGATTTTTTAGCTGTTTCAAAATTATTAAAATATAAGCTCCTTGCTCAATATCCCCAGATTCTTGATATAATTATTAGTTTGCCCAAATAATAAAATAAAGTCGAAAAATAAAAAGAATAAGACAAAAAGAAAATATGACCTTAACAATTATTATTATAGCAGTTGTCTTTGTTTTCTTGCTTTTAGTTGTTGCTATCTATAACAGTTTAATCAAGTTAAAGAATCGGGCCTTAGAAGCTTGGTCTGACATTGATGTCCAATTAAAGAGGAGATACAATCTTATTCCTAACTTGGTCAATACCGTGAAAGGCTATGCCACCCACGAGAGAGAGGTCTTTGAGAATGTTACTGAAGCCCGGAGCAAGGCTATTAATGCCGAGGGTTTGGAAGAAAAGGCAAAGGCTGAGAATATGTTGAGCCAGACACTGAAGTCTCTTTTTGCTGTTGCTGAAAATTATCCTGACTTAAAGGCTAGTCAGAATTTTCTTCAGTTACAGAATGAGATAAGAGATACCGAGGATAAGGTTCAGGCAGCCCGCCGTTTCTACAATGCCAATGTCAGGGATATGAATATTAAGACAGAATCATTCCCTTCTAACATCATAGCTGGTATATTCGGCTTCAAGAAAATGAACCTCTTTGAGTTAGAAGACGAAGCAGCCCGCAGCGTTCCACAGGTAACTTTTTAGTTTAGTCTAATCTATGGCAACCCTATATTCTCTGGCAGAATCAAACGTCAGAAAGACTTGGTTTTTAATTACCTTCTTTCTGATTTTCATTATTGGCTTAGGCTGGCTTTTCAGCTATCTCCTGGGTAGTTATATTATTCTCATTGTTGCAGTTATCTTTAGTGTTACCACCAGCTTTATCAGTTATTGGCATTCTGATAAGATTGTTCTCTCTATGACCCACGCCCAGCCGGTAGAGAAGAAAGACAATCCTGAGCTCTATCGCATTGTTGAGAATCTTTGTATTACGGCTGGCTTGCCAATGCCGGGTATTTTTGTTATTCCAGAGATACAGCCCAACGCCTTTGCAACAGGCCGTGATGAAAAGCACGCGGCTGTCATCGTCACCCAGGGCTTGCTTAATAAGCTTGAGCGGACGGAACTGGAAGGAGTAATTGCCCATGAATTAAGTCATGTCAAGAACAGGGATATTCTCCTGGATACAGTGGTTGTTATATTAGTAGGTCTGGTAGCTCTTCTTTCCCATTTCTTTATCAGGATAAGCTTCTGGGGTGGGACTAGTCGGAGAAATTCTCGTGATGGTGGCTTGGGTGTCATTATCCTGATTATTGGTATTCTGGCAGCTATCCTGGCTCCCATAGCAGCCCAGTTAATAAAACTGGCTATTTCCCGAAAAAGAGAGTTTTTGTCCGATGCTTCAGGGGCGCTATTAACCAGATACCCCGAAGGACTAGCCCGAGCTTTGGAAAAAATATCCCAAGACAGTACACCGCTGAGGACAGCCAGTCCCTCTACAGCCCACTTATTTATTGCCTCGCCTTTTCGGGGGAAGGAGAAAACAAGCTGGCTTACTAAAATGTTTATGACCCATCCGCCCGTAGAAGAAAGAGTCAAAGCCTTAAGAGGCATGCAGGTTTAGATTATATTGGAGAGGTGGCCGAGTGGTTTAAGGCGCATGTTTGGAGAACATGTGGGCATTGCCCTCCAGGGTTCGAATCCCTGCCTCTCCGCCATGATAATTAATATATGACTGATAATCCAATTGAAGAAATAAAATCTAAATTGGATATTGTTGAAGTAATTGGCTCCTATATCAAATTACAAAAAGCAGGTATTAACTACAAAGCACCCTGTCCTTTTCATAAAGAAAAGACGCCTTCTTTTTTTGTTTCTCCGACTCGCCAGATGTTTAAGTGTTTTGGCTGCGGTGAATCTGGAGATATCTTCAGGTTTGTTATGAAAATGGAGGGAGTAGAGTTTGGTGATGCTTTGAGGATATTAGCCAGGAAGGCAGGGGTTAAAATAGAAAGGGAGAATCCGGAATTTAAAACAAAAAGAAAGCAGCTCTATGAAATAAACGAATTAGCCTGTCGTTTTTATGAGAAGCAATTGAGAGAAAGCCAATCCGGGAAAAAAGTTAACGAATATTTATTAAAGCGAGGCATCGGAGAGGAGTCTCTAGAGCAATGGCGTTTAGGCTATGCGCCCGCCTCTGCAGCTGGCGGCTGGCAGATAGTTTCTGACTTCTTGGTCGGTAAGGGCTATCAAAGGAGCGATGTTGAAAGCGCTGGCCTAGCTATAAAATCCAATCAGGCCGGTAGTCAGCATCAGTCGGATTATTATGACAGATTCCGGGGGAGAATTATGTTTCCTATCTTTGACCTCTATGGTCAGGTGATCGGCTTTGGCGGGAGGCTGTTTGAGCAAGAGACAACTAAGAAGGATCTTGCCAAGTACCTTAATATCCCTAATACGCTCCTCTATAATAAAAGCAATGTGCTCTACGGCCTTAATCTTGCCCGGGTAGACGTTAGAAAGAAAGACTTTTGTATTCTAGTTGAGGGCTATACTGATGTCATTCTGTCCCATCAAGCTGGATTCAAGAATACGGTAGCCGCTAGTGGGACATCTCTCACCGAATCTCAATTAAGAATCTTAAAACGTTATTCCCAGAACCTGATTACTGCCTTTGATATGGATGTAGCCGGAGACTTTGCCACTAAACGGGGAATAGATTTAGCCCAGGAGGCCGGTTTCCAGATTAAGGTAGTGGTTATGCCCAAAGGGAAGGACCCGGCTGATATTATTTCAGAAAATCCCAAAGAATGGCAAGGCTTAGTAGCATCAGCTAAATCAATCTTTGATTTTTATTTCGACAGCACCTTCTCAAAGTTTGACGAAAAATCAGAAGCAGGTAAAAGAAAGATTTCTGATACGCTATTGTCGGTGATTGGCAAGATCCCTAATAAAATTATTCAATCCCATTGGGCTCAAGAACTAGCCAGACGGCTAAGGGTATCTGAAGATTCTGTCTTGGCTGAATTGAGGAAACTAACCAGTCAGAGAAGAGAGCCCAGAAAGAACAAAGAGACAGGGGGTCAAGAGGAGAATAAGGAGCCGGAGATCAAAACAAGAAAGGAAGCTTTAGAAGAAGCAGTGCTTAGTTTGATCCTAAGATCGCCGGAGAGGCTGGCCTTAATAACAGATGAGTGTCTTGATTATTTTTCCGCGAGGCCCAAGGAAGTACTCTCTTGTCTCAAAAAGACAAAAGAAAAAGACCCAAAGAAAAAACTCGCAAGCCTTGAGAAAGACCTCCCTGATTCTCTGAAGCCCTTTTTGGACGAACTCTATTTAAAGAGCGGTCTGGAGGAGGAGGAGGGAGATACAGAGGAAGAATTCAGCTTCTGCCTTAAAGAATTAGAAAAAATATTCAATAAAGCCAAACTCCAGGCAATAGCGGGTAAGATCCAGGAAGCTGAAGAAAAAAAAGATCCAAAGGCAATTAAAAAATTAAGCCAAGAATTCAATAATATTTTAAAAGCGATAAATAATAAAGAACAACATGCCCAAGAAAAAAACAAAAAAGACAAATAAACAACCTAAAAAAGAGACTAAGAAAAAAAGAAAAAATACTCCTAATCCTGCTAAACCTTCCAGGAAAAAGAAAGCTGATACTAAAAAAAATAAGAAAAAATCAACAGTTGCTTCTCGGCAGACAGTAGGGAAGAAAAAAACAGCTAAGCAGAAGGTTGCTCCTAAAACTAAAGCCACAGCCCGAACCGAAACCAAAACTGAAAAGACTAGAGGTAAGGCTAAGAAAAAAGAGGCAACCAAGGCTTCACAGAAGAAAATAGAGAGTTTGATTGAGCGGGGGAGAAATAGGGGCTTTGTTACCTTCAATGAGATTCTCTATTATTTTCCCCAGATAGAAAAGAAGATTAAGGATATAGATTATCTCTGTCAGGGCTTAGAAGATAAAGGGATAGAGATAAAAGAAAGAAGGGATTTCCTTAATATTGAAGAAAAAAAAGATAAGGGCAAAACTAAGGCTTCTTTAAAGTTGCCTGAGGTTGATTCTATCAGAATGTATTTGAAGGAGATTGGCCGGACGGATATGTTAAGCGCCAGAGAAGAAAAAGAATTGGCTAAAAGAATTGAACAGGGTGATGAAGAAGCAAAGATAAAATTAATAACAGCCAATCTGCGTCTGGTAGTTTCTATTGCTAAAAGATATGTCGGCCGCTCTAAGAATCTTACCCTTTTGGACTTGGTCCAGGAGGGAAACGTGGGTCTTTTCAGAGCGGTGGAGAAATTTGACTGGCGCAAAGGCTATAAATTCTCTACCTATGCCACCTGGTGGATCAGGCAGGCTGTTACCCGAGCTATTGCTGATCAGGCCCGGACAATTAGGATTCCTGTCCATATGATAGAAACTATTGCTAAATACGAGAAAGCAAAGAGAAAACTGCTGCAAACGCTGGGTCGTGATCCCTTGGTTGAAGAAGTTGCTGCTGAAATGGGCTTAGAAGTAGATAAGGTCCATCATATAGTAAGGATAAAGCAGAAAGCAGTCTCTTTAGAAAAACCAGTAGGCGACGATGATAAAGACAGCGTCTTAGCTG
>JAGYMG010000028.1 GCA_018400675.1 bacterium | reverse complement strand
AGAGTTTATAACAAAAAGATACTGCCTTTCTGCTGTAGATACTTTGTATCTTTATCAGTCAATTGAAGCTGAGTGGCGGGCAGAAGATTGGGAGTTGGCAGTTGCCCAATATAAAGATAACCCTACCGATATCAATAAACAGAAGGCTAAAGCGGCTATCCAGGAATTTTTAGAAATTGAAAGAAAAGTATTGTATATTGATAATCAGCAGGCAAGAGAAGATGTTAACAAAGTTACCCCAAGAATAACCCCTTACTGGCAGCTAAGGTGGCTATATTTTAATGTTTTAGTCGATGAGATTGATTCTGCAGCTAGAAAGCAGGTTTTAGATTGGATATTTATTTGCTTAAAAGGCAATACCGGCAGAGGAGACCTGTTATGGAAAAATGCCGAAGCTGTATTAACCGAAATTATGTTAAGTAACGACGAAAGAGTTTGGAAGCCAGCTTTAAAAAAAGCATTTAGGTACTTATCAGATAAGGATAAGCAAATTGCCTGGGAGAATATATCTGAAAGTATAAATGTAGTAAGATTGGAGAAAAATCCTGAGTTGGTTGAGAGAGTTGTAGATTTTATCGCTGACAGTTCCAAAGATATTCAAGCCAGAGCCTGGTTGGCTAAGAAAGCTGTTCCGGAAATATTAGCCCGGCCGATAGAGGAAGAAAACAAGCAGAGAAAGGATGATTTTGAAGCCATTCGTTATCAGCACATAGAGAAACTTATTAAAGAATTTGAAGCTGCCGAAAGCAGGACTTTAAGAAAACCCTTAGCTTATGCTTTAGCAACTATTGGGGATGTAACAATAAAAGATGAGCTTGTAAGGCAGCTTCATGAAAACAAGCAGAGATTAGAAGATGTTTCTCACAATCAAATAAAAGCGCTGGATATTTTATTGGGCCGGAGAAGTGACATTATTAAGGTATTGGGCGCGTTGAAGTTCCAGGAGTATCCGGCTGCGTTAAGAGATGAGCTTATTTGGATAGTACTTTACGGCAAAGATGCTCTACCTGCTGATACTCGGGCTCATGCCGAAGCTGCTTCTGAAGTTGCGGCTCAGGCGCTGATGGATTTAGCTAATTTGAAAAGGGATGAAATTAAAATCAATCCTGACCAAAGATTGGCAGCATTGCTTGATTGTTCTCAAAACCAGAAAGATATAAAAGAAAAAATTATAAAAGAAATAGAAGCAATAGGTTCAGTTTCAACTTTAAAGCATTATACCAGCGTATTAATGGAAGATTATAATTTAAGTTTTTCTGAAGTAATATCGATTATAGAAAACTCTCTGGGAATTTATTTTGATGATTTGATTAATTATTTTTCTTTAAAGGCAGGAAAATATAAAATGGTTTTTCCTTCAGATATATTCAATACTTCTATAGAGAAACTCGTTGCCGATACTTCTATGGGTAGTGACATAACTTATGATGAAGATAAGAACATTCTTAGTATTGATGGAGTCAATTATAAATATCAATATGTATTGGGAGATAGCCATTCTGCTCCGATTGAAATATATGAAGATTCTATTTCCGGAACTCAAATTGTAGTTAAAACTGATAATGATTATAGTGCAATGATAGAATATATCTCATATAAGATATTTGCTTTAGCAGGATTGTCTGTGCCAAAAATATCCATTATTCAAGGAACGGAGGGCAAAGCAAAATTAGTTATAGAGCTTTTAGGAAATTATACGGGAAATGTGAGGAGATTGGCAAGAAGGTTTGAAGACGATTTAAGCATTAAGGCAGCATTGCTTTTGAGTGTTCTGATAGACGATAAAGACCGGACCCCTTGGAATATGATGTTTATGAAGATACCTTTGGATATTACTAAATCTGAAATTGAGAAAAACGGAAAGCCTTATTTAATGCATATAGACTTTGGCGGCAGCATGTTTGTTAAACCTACCGAGGGATTTACACCTTTTAAAGATAGTTTCTCTGGAACAATAGATAATTTTATTAAAACTATTCGTCACAGTCAAAAGATTGCTGTTAATCCGGCTTATGAAAGGGCGGTTAACGATAAGGGTTTAATGATGGAATTGGCTAAAAATCTTCTTGCTGTCAGAGATGAGCAGATAGAAGAAATAGTTAAGTATGCTGCGGGTATATTAGGATTTAATGATATAGAAAAGTCAAAAACTCATTTGGAGATATGGATAAAGCGTTGCGAGTTGGAGAATAGAGATGGGTTATGGAATAGAAAAGCAAGATTAGAGAGAAAAGAGCCTGCCGGATTGTTCAAAGAGATGAAGGCCCGTATAGATAGAGGCGGAACATTGGCAGGATACCTATCTGACATGCTCAAGAAAAGAAGAGACGATATCATAGACAAAGAATTTATCTTAAGGCCGGCTTTGTTTGAGCCAGGGAAAGTATTCCACCAGCCGGGTTGGGAGTATAAGTGGGGCAAAACCGAGGTAATAGATTCTAATACCAGAAGGTATAACTTTAGCAGAGAAAAAGATAATGAAAAGGCCGAAGGTTATCTCCTAGTTAGGATAAACAGCAGCACCCACTGGCAGGTAAGCCTTTATGAGAAAGATACATTTATAAAAGAAGTTATCTTGAAAAACGTAGATGAATTAGGCCAGACAGAAGCGGTTGAACCCGACCTCACCCGCACCGCAGATGGCCAGCCTCTTAGCGAAGAAGAACAGAAAATCCTAACCAACCTGCTCACCCAACACAAAGATGTCATAGCCGTCGGCGAGCAAGCTTACCAGGAGTCTAAGCAGGAGATGGTTGCTTTACTGCGGGAAAACAGGCAGCTTCAGATAGCAGATATCCTAGCCGGAGCAAAAGTAGTCAGAGGCCCGCCGGCATTATTTGAAGAATTCAAACAATTAACCGGAAGAGAACTTACCGGAATCAATACAGAAGGAATCATTGTAGTCAACTCCGTCACAGAAGCAGACCCTGTCGAACTAACTAAAACCCTAATCCATGAAGCAGCAGCTGTATCTGGTTTAGAACACAGCCAGTGCGTAAGCTTAGAATACATTGCCGATCCAATAGTTAAGGCAATGGAAGCCTTCTATGAGGAAGGTAAAACCGCCGACCAGCTGAATGCCAAAAGATTAGAAGAGTTAGCTGAAAAGAATAAACTTAAACCTGCCGACTTCTTCTGGTTAGAGGATGAGTTAGATAACCTAGATACAAAAGGCACTATCCAATCTCTATTAAATGGCGAGTTAGCCATCTTCTTTTATTCTGCCGGAGAAGCCAGCCGCTTCTGGGAATCTTTAATCAACTTCGGCCTGATAAGCAAAGAGGAACAAAAAGACCCGGTAGTCAGAAACAACTACCGCCGCTGGAACGTAGATGTCTGGGAGTTAGCTGAGAGAGTAAGGAAGAACCTGCCGAAATTAAGGAAGCAGCTTAAAGATAAACAAACTGAACTTGCTGGCTTAGAAAAAGGAAGTAATCAATACAAAGCAGTAGCCAAAGACATAAAGACTTTAAAAACTGCTCTAAGCATAGAAGACCTATATCCCAGCAATCCTAGTTATGCCAAACAAAGAAAGATCGGCGTAAGGCAGCTGCAGTCTCTGGTAGACGGAGTTAAACTAGCTGCTCAAAAACACAAGTTTAGCTCAAAAGAGGTATTAGCCAACCTTAAATTAGCCTTCTGTGTAAATGCCAATATCTTACCGGATGTAGAAACTGACCTTAAAGAAAACAACTTCTTCGGCCTAAATCCGGAAAACATAGTCTTAATCCTAAATGATTATGCTCCCGGCTTCAAAAGAGAAGACGGCCACTTTAAGCTAACTGATAAAGAGACCAATTACAACCACGGTTTCAATACCATAAACGGAAACCAGAAGAACTCCAGCTACAAATACAATCAAGATACCGGACACTTCGAACTCCAAACCCAGAAAGCTTTTGACTACCTAAAAGAAAAAGGTGCAACCACAGGCGTAATCCACCGCTCCAATGACCTAATTACCCTTGCTCCTGAATGCGCCCTGGATATACCAATGTATGCCCTATACCGCAAGTTAAGCCAGGATAAACAAATAAAAGCTAATATGCTTATTGAGCTTATGAATAACTTCACCGGCCAAAAAGGCGGCCTGCTCTACGGAAGAAAAGGTACCCAAGGCAAATTAGGTTATCTAGCTGAAGGCTTAGCCACAAACACCGATAAGGTAAAAAAGGCCTTAGCTAACCTAAAACAAGAAGTACAAACCCAGCAAGGCTTACCGGATATCCCTTATAACCGTCTCTACCACTACTTTGATATCGCAAAAACTCAAAAGAACTTAGACAGAAGCGGACTAGCACCGCTGATGTCCCTAAAAGACAATAAACCAGAAGAAGGCATCTTCTCTCCAGAGATACCCACCGGAGACCTAACCATTATCCCTGGCTCTCGGACAGCCGCAGTCTTAAGAAGACATGACTACCTAATTGATAATAACATCTTACCCGAAGACAATAACTATACTCTCGGCCAAGGCGGCTTAATCCATGACTTCAAAGAGTTAGGACAACTACCGGATGCCTTAAGAGTAGCAGATAGGCAGGATGAAGAAGCTTCTTCATCTGTCCGCTTCCCGTCTCAAGCAGGCGACCTGAAAGCCAAAGATCTACCCCGGCAAATTATCGAATACTGGCACGATATTCACCATGTCTATATGAATCCGGATAAATCTGAGAGTGAGCGGAAAGAAGCATTGGAAAAAGCATTTCGGGTAGTAGCTCGTAAACACAGGTTAGATAAATACCCTACAGCTTTAGAGCTTTGGAAAAATGGTAAAGATATCTTAACTGAGTTTTATATTGGCTGGTCGAATTGGCCGCTTTGGCAAAAACGCGGCAAAGAGATTTGGCAGCCTGCTTTAGAGGTAGCCAAAGAGGCATTTATGGATGTAGATGAAAGGGGTATCCCTAGGCAATTCTGGGTATACAGCCTTCTGGAGGAAGCAGTAAAACCAGCTATGAAAAAAGGAAGAGAAAATAATCCTGGCTTAGTAAAGGCAGTAATCAAATGGTTAGAACCTAGCCAGCCAGCATCGCTTAAGATTATTGCTGCAGAGATGCTTGGTGAAACAGCTGTAGAAGAAGCACTCTCTTATTTTATCGCTGGCCTAGATAAAGAAACAAATCCTCAAGTGTTGAAAGCTTATATTAAAGCAATCCGTGCCCTAGGGAAAACAAAAGGATTAGATAAAGAAACATTAGCTACACTTTTGAATAAAGCAAAAAAATTCAAGGATAATCCAGAATTAGCAAAAGTAGCAGTTGAGATATGGGGGGAAATAAAATACAACCAGAAAAACGGATGGCTGCAGCTGCAGGGAGAAATTCGAGAATTCCTAATAAAAATTATATTAGGAAATAATCAAGCCCTCGCAGATACAGCAGTTCAGTCTTTGAAGAACTTACCTGTATCTGTTGAAAGAGATATTTCAGATGAAGTTAAAACAGCTAATCAGAAGCGGGCGACCACAAGAATTAAAAATGCAATGAAAAGAAAAACTCCTAAAGTTGTCCTAAAGCAATTATTAGCTAAGGAAAGCATAGATGAAATAGAATTACGCACAGGTAGCTCAATCGCTCATCTTTTAACTTACTGGTCCGAAGAATCTGAAGAATTTGCAGTAAAAGCTGAACCTAGAGATGCTGATGAAATTAAAAAAATATCACCTGCACAAGCAGCTAAAGGAAAACCAGCTCAAAAGTACCAGTTTACCATCGACAGCCTAGAATACTTGCGGCCCTTCTGGGAAGTAGGCTCAGTTCATTCTAATCCTATTGATTTATATTACCTTAAAGGCACAAACAAAGATGACCAGGATAACTGGGTCTTACTTAAAGGCGGAAATGACTATACCTTGAGTATGGATTATATCGGAACCAGGATCTTTCAGCTGGCAGGATTACCTGCTCCTGAGGTATCTTTAGTTAGGCTTGCCAGCGGAGAATTACGTTTAGCTATTAGTTTTTTAAAGGGGTATGTAGACGGCGGCTATAACCTGCCTAAGAAATATCATAACGACCCTCTTATTCAGGCTGGTTTTCTTTTTGACACTTTAATCAACTCCCAGGACAGGCATCCTACGAATATGATGTTTAGGGACATACCTTATAACATAAGCCAAGAAAGCAAAATTAAACAACTTATTGATCGGATATTTGTAGATTTTGGTGCTAGCGGAATATCCCGGGCTACCGGAGGATTTACCAATTTTCCAATAGAAATAGATGAAAAACAATTAGTGACTATTCTTATTGGTTCCCGTACCAAATCTATGGATGAAAGTATTTCCCTGCCGGAAAAGATAAAAGATATTAAAGAAGGAGAAAATGTGCCTCGAATGGTAAATGAAGCTTATGCTTCAGTAGTAAAAGATTATCAAAATGGAGGAAAAAATCTACAGCAGTTATCCGATAAGGTTGCAGTTGTTACCGATGAACAAATTAGAGCAATAGTTAAATCAGCTCAGCTTCCCAAAGGAGAAGAAAGCAAACAACAAATTAACAGATGGGTAGCACAGTTAAAAGCAGACCTTAAATATAAACCTAACACAAACGATAAAGGCATTCCTTTAAGGGACAATCCTATAGGAGCTTTTTGGAATCGAAAACCAGCTTTTATCCGTACCAATGTAATTAATATGCTCGAAGGATTAAAGAAAGATTATAATGGCGATATAGAACACTTTATGATTCAGGCTTTAAAATCAAGAAGAGACAGTTTAGTTCAACTAATTAATAATCTATATCAATCCTCTGATCCCACTCGCACCGCAGACGGCCAGCCTCTATCAGAAAGCCAGCAGCAAACCTTATCTAACCTGCTTGCCAAACACAAGGATGTTATAGCTTCCGGCGAGCAAGCTTACCAGCAGGCAAAACAAGAAGTAGTAGCTTTGCTTAGAGACAACAACCAGCCACAGTTAGCAGATATCCTAGAGGGAGCAAAGGTGGTAAGAGGCCCGCCGGCATTATTTGCCGAATTCAAACAATTAACCGGAAGAGAGCTAACTGGTATAAACACAAAAGGTATAATAGTAGTCAACCCTGCCTATGAAGTTGATTCAGTAGAGTTAAATAAAACCCTAATCCATGAGGCAGCAGCAATAAGCGGTAAAGAACATAGCCAGGCAGTAAGTTTAGAATACATAGCTGATCCAATAGTAAAAGCAATGGAAGCCTTCTATGAGGAAGGTAAAACCGCCGACCAGCTGAATGCCAAAAGATTAGAAGAGTTAGCTGAAAAGAATAAA
>JAGYMG010000027.1 GCA_018400675.1 bacterium | reverse complement strand
TCTTCTATTTTTTTAATAATTGACGCTAAATCTTCAACTTGCAAATCAAATAAATTAACCTGAACGCCTGAACTGTAAACTTTATTTAAATCTCCAGCTAATGTCTCGATGCTTAAAGGCCTGACCAACACAGGATGCGTAGGAGAAAATAGATTAACTAAGCAAATTCTTGTTCCACGATCTGGAGGGCCTCTGATATTTTGGAAAGATAGACCTCCATTATCTATAAAACTATTTGATGTCTTCTCAAAAATTCTTTCGCTCCTTAAATCTTCAATCTCTAATTGCCCTCTTATCACCGCGTCAATGCGCTCACCAATTACTTTCAGGCCATCTTTTGCTTTCTGGTTGTCTCTCTGTGCGTCTTTTGTTAATATTTTTACTCTCCTCCATAAAGCTTTAATGATATCGAAATCGCCTATTCCGACAGCACGCCTTAGAATATTCTGAAATCTTGCGCCCAATCTATCAATCGGTAGATTATCTTTCTGTTTTCTTGAATATCTATTTATAGAGTTCAAAAGAAGACGCTTTTGTAATGCGCCGATACTTATCTCATAATAAGAAGTAACGAAAGCCCAAAGAGATCCAATAATTAAGTCTTTCGTCCTTTCAACCTTATTTCTTGCAGGATTAAAGATGAAGGGGGCCGTAAGCCAAATAAAACTGTTCATAATAAAAAGCAGCGAGCCAACGAACCATACAATGCCTTGAAATGGCGTTAAAAGGATTAACGGCACAAGTATTGCGCCTAGCTTAAAACCAAACCTGTTGCGCTCATAAATAGTTCTCCACGATTCATGGGTAAGGATGCTTGTGTTTCTTGTTACAATAAACTTCGCGTATCCTTTTAAAGCTTTCTCTGTGCGTTCGTGGTAATGTGGTATAAATGATACATGAAAAACTGTCAATGCTGGGAATGCTTTTAGATATTCTGTAATACCTCTTACGAATCCGTAATTTTCAACCATATAAAGCATAGCCCCTAAGTTTATTGTCTCAGCTAAAAATAATCCAAGAAAGAAAAATACTAGGGGTAAGAAAACATACGGATTAAACGGCAAGAGATAAGCACCTACTATATAAGCAACTGTAGCCAAAATAATAAATGGCTGCGTAGAATAATGAGAAGACATAAATAGGGTTTCGGCTTTTTTATCCCAGGAAACTTTATCAGAAAGCAAAAACTCCATAAAAGGCTTGCTCAGGCCTGATTCAATTGC
This sequence comes from bacterium, assembly GCA_018400675.1. Lineage (GTDB taxonomy): Bacteria > Patescibacteriota > Minisyncoccia > Minisyncoccales > CG1-02-41-26 > M55B113. Next base: position 6,443 of record JAGYMG010000027.1, on the reverse strand, counting down.
TCCCATCGGATACCGTCTGTAGGGTATAGACATACCGGCGTGAGTTACGTTAAAACCTTTTCCTATGCGCATATATTCAATATATTTAGTATCAAAACCCTCGCTAAGCAAGCGCACAGAAGTCAAGACATCTTCAGCAACAGAATCATCCTGCACACCTTCAAAGCGTTTCAGAAATTCTGTCCTGAATATTAAATGACCATAAAGGCCGGTAGCACCGAGCTTATCTTTCACTCTTAAATCAAGGCCCCACCAAGAATTTTCCGCAATAGCTACGCTTTTTGTTGTTACAGAGAAAGGCTCATTATAGGCATAAACCTTAAATTGAATTCCCGTTAAATTAGGATTCAACACAAATTCTTTCAAGGCATTGGGCAAAAATTCTATTTCTTCCTCTCTGATGGAATGGTCACAATCTAAGGTGACGAGGAATTCCCCATTTACTTTAGGTAAAGCATTCGCCCAGCCACCGTATTTAGACTGATGTATAAAATCTTCCTGCCAGTTAAGCTGTATAAAAGGATATTGCGCCAGATAGGTATCTATATCTTGTTTCTGAACGCTATTGGCAGCATAGGCTGGATACTTATCATGTAAGAAAAGAATCTGGACTTTCTGGCTGACCAACAGTTCCAACTCTTCATCTGTTGCTTGAGGGAAGAATTTCTTTGCCAAACTCTTATAGGCTAACCAAGTTTTTCTGGCGCTTTCCAAAGTGCCAAAAACTGTCTGTAGTTTTAAATTAGCCCATTTTTCTATCTCACTAATTGCCTGAGGATTCTGCAGATTAAAGGTATCGCTTGCTTGACCTAGAAGAGTTTGTTTTTCCTGCCTTGTTAGTTTGTCTCCCAATCTATCAATCAGAATTTCCCATTCATCAGGATAAATCTTCTTTATATAATTTAAAATACTTTTTATCTGGCCTTCTTCTAAGCTGGTGCTAATTAGCTCATCCCAATGGTAAAAAAACTTCTCATCTAAGCTTGCAATCTGGATGGTTACGGACCTGACTTCTTGCCAAGACTCAATGTTAGGGATATCTTTCTGGTAAAACTTATTCATCCAATTCCCAATCCTTTGCCGGGCTTTTTGGTTCTTGGGAGCGACTTTTAAATTTAGCCGGTGAAGTTCCATTTTTTCTTCATCGGTTAATTTATATTCGTTGTAGAGATTATCAATTAATCTGAAGTAACCATTCTGCTGGTAAACATCAAGCTCTTGCCAAAGAGAATCAAACTTATTTTTTGCTCCTCTCCAAGTCCTAATCGTGGCAATTTTTTTAACTTTCTCCTCTTTCCAGGCAACGTAGGCCCTGCCGACATAAACTAATGCGCGGTAAGAAATTGGTAAAAATGCCAAGATTAGGATTCCCGCTAAAATCGCAAAAGGCACGACAAATACACTAGAAATACCTGAGATACCCATAACAGTAGACGTTATAATTACGGCATTTAAGCACAACCAAACCGGAATTGAATTTCTCCAAAACGCCTTTGCCTGTTTTGTCTTTACAGTCTCATGGCTAGTTTCGGCAAAGATTTTACTCCAATGCGAAAAAATAAACTTGATTGCCTTGACGTAAAACCCAGCAAGTGAAATAGGATATTTTATTTCAGGAAGGTGCTTTCTATGTTTATCCAAGAAAGTCTTAAACTGCGCTACCAACCTCTGAATAGCGTCACTATCCAATCTCTGATTCAAATCAATATTAAATTCTCTTACCGGGTCTTCGCAGTATCTAAACAAATCATCGAACTCATAGTTAATGAGTAGATACCCTTTCTGCTCTATGCCCTTTTTTTCATCGCGGACTTGATCATATTTACGTAACTGGTCTTTTAATATTTCTCTCCAGAATTGATGCTGCTGTTCAATCATGGCTAAAATATCGGCACCAGACTTATTCTGTCCTAACATATCCTTAACCTGCCTAAGCAGATAATCCATAAAGGTAGAACGGCCATTAAGGCCTCCGATTTTAGATTCAATTATTTTCTGCCATACGTATTCGTAAAGCGGGGCAATCTCAGAAGCCCTCCCATTCTTCAATATTTCTATCTCCGGATTGCCGTTGGCATCTATTTTGATTCCTTTTCCTTCAAATATCTTCTTCTCCGCCACTATTACTCTACTTAAGATAGCTTCTATGACATATTTATCCAACATATCCAAGCTGATATTTAATCTGGCTAAGTATTGCTTTAGCCAATTAGAATATGCGGTTTTTAACATTTGAGTCAGCAAATAGTACTTAAGAAAATCTGAATCTGCTTGATTTATGTCAATGATCACAGATAACCTATTGATATCATGGGGCATTATATTTTGTAATGCCGTCCTAAAAAGATTATCAACATCTTGGACTGAAGATACGCTGAAGGACCCCTTTTCGCCTGAAGGCTCACCCTGAGACTGGATGGAGCTTGAGATAATATTTCTTACCTCTTCCTCCAAGCTTTTAGCTTCTTTTGTGTAATCAAATTCAAGCTTAGGATTCCCGCCTAATGTACGCGACATCTCTGTTACCAGACGCAATTTAGCTATCTGTTTTTCCTTAGTTATGTCTCCTTCTATGTTAAACAAGCTATGTAAATTATCAAGTATGGTTGAGCCCTGCTGAAGATTAACCGCGTATGTCTTCATTATTTCTTCTATATCAAATCCAAAGTTTCTAAATAGCCATTCAATTTTATCCGACTCCTGCAGGAAATCAGCATTGCCTTGAAATTTGTAGGTGTAATATCTAACAATCAGCTCTTCGACTATTTCTGTAAGCTGTTCTTTAGTAAGTTTCTCAAAGACAACATCCTCAGATAGACTATATTCAGTCCGAAAGCTATTTAAGATATATTTGGCTGTATTTTTATTAAATTTTGCGACAATTTTTTCTGCAATGGAATTCCTGTCCATTTTAAGGAGATTAAAAAGGTCGTGCAGCCTTTCATGAAAGAGGCTTCTTCTTAATAGCGTTCCTACGGTTATCCCCTCCAAATATGCGATTAATCTTAATATCGGCATATTAGCCTTTACTCTGAGGGTCTTTGGATCGTAGCTTAGAATTTGATTTATCTTCCAAGCAGATAGGCCAAATTTATCCAGTCTTCTTCTAAATTTCTTTGCTAATATCTCAAATTTAATCTTAAGCCCGGACATAAAATTATTTGAGTTAGGAAAATCCCTGTAATCCTTATGCTCAAATTCTGCTCCTATCGACATCGGATCGTTAATGCGGTAATCCAGGCCAACAGAGGCAGCTTTATTAGAAAAGTCTGCCATACTGCTTTTTATCTCACCTGCGCTTACGCCTACATGCAGCTGCAAACGCTCAATTGGTTGATAATTAAGCCTAAGCAGGATACTGTGGCCTTGAGAATCTTTAGCTATCGCATATTGATATTGACCTAAGACATCAACTTTAGAGGAAAGTTTTTGTAATATACCTGGAGAGAATATATAAACATCTTTATCGGGGAAATCCATCCAAGTAAAACCGGACAACAAAGTAGTTCCTTCGCTGATTTGCTTTGTAATACCAAGTTCCGCGCTTTGCCTAAAATAAAAGTTTCTATCAGGATTAACTGAATACCTGCCTGCTACCTTTGTGTCCTTGCTTAATTCGTATTCTCCGTCAATAGATATAATTCTGTCTGTCAAACCTTGTATTTCTAATTCTTTAACCCCTGTATTTATAGTTAATTCTGGCGATAACCTATAAGACAAATCCATGCCCCTGACATTTAATCTATCTACACTAAATACTCCCTGAGAGTCCATGGTGCCGTAATACAACATAAGGCAGGATTTACTTTTCAAATCAACCATATTAAATCTGGATTTAGCATCGTCCAGAACTCTTTTGAGGACCTCTTCATAGTAAGATGCGGCAGAATCATAATCTCTGTCCAGTCTGGAAATTTCTGCTAATTTACGAAAGACATCAGGATTTTCAGGATGAATGAGTGAGGCTTCTTTTAAATAAGTTATCGCTTCTTTATATCTTCCCTGCCAACTCACAACTTCTCCTAAGTTAATAAGCAGGCCAAAGTGGCCGGGGAAACGTTTAAGCAGCTCTTTATATTCTTTCTCAAGTTTTACAACAGAAATCTCTTTTAATAAATACCTTGTCTGGATATAGCCTATCCTTGCTTCAATATTGTAGCTATTGATTTGAATGAGTCGCTGGAAATTTTCGTTTGCCTCCTGGAACTTTCCTTGCCGGTATTCAAGTTCGGCTATCCGCTGTAGAGCATCCATAAAATTGGAATCTATCTTTAATGCTTGTTCGTAACTCCTAGATGCCTCTTCAAGTTTGCCAGCCTTTTCTTCTTCTATACCCTGTTTGTAAAAATAATAAGGATTGGTAACTTTCTCAGGATCTATTCTGCCGTATTTAGCAAAAGTGGCTTCATACCATTGATAATAGTCATGTTCCGGAAAAGCTGACTGTTGGTTTTGGACATAAGCAGGATGAATGACAGATAACGCAAGTCGTGATTTTGCTTCAGATATGGGAAGAGATGGAATTTCTTTAAGCCTATCCTTAATATTACCTCCTCCTAAAACAAATGGATTAAATTTCAAATCTGGAAAGATAATCCAATTGCCAGCCATGCTTTGATTACCTATAGAAGTTTTATATCCATGGCCCATTTCCACCCATTTAGCTGTTGCATAAGGGAAAAATGTCATATCATAATTAGTTACCCCTGTCTGCCAAGCATCAAATAACAAGGCATCGCCTTTGGCTTTCATGGTAATTGCGCCTGCTTTGTCACCTGAATCCCAAAGCAAAACAGCTGCCTGATAATATAACAAGGCCATACCAGAAGCCCATTCTGTTGAACCTATAGGATGATACTCTTTTCTTAGGCTCACAATATTTGAGTCTTCAGGATCGGTAAAATCAACAGTGATAATTTTAATTTCTTTGCCATCGGAACGCGTATAATTTACTTCTATAAGACTGCGTTTTTCTAATGTGTTGATCAACTGTTTGATTTGCTCGGGGCTAAAAGAGTCACTTGCAATTAACAATGACCATGTATAAGCATCGGTTGCGTGCATATTATGGGGAGTGCCAAACCAAATACCTTTATAAATTACGCCATTGGGATTAATGCAATTATTCTTGAACCAGCTAATAGCTTTATCCGCTGCCTGACGATAAACATCTTTCTTTGTTAGCTGATACAGCATTTTAAATACGGCAACAGCATCCATGTGGGATTCGGTTGCCTTATAAGCTGGATTATCGAAGTTGGTGATTATGCCTCCGTCTTTATCTTGAAACTCTAGAAGCACCTTGGCTAATGACTCTGCAACTGGTAAATACCTCTGCGGATTCACCTGGAGCATAGATATTATTAACCATGCAGTAGCACCTGAATGCACTGAGAAATCTTTGCCTTTTCCTTCCCTGCTTGAAGAATCAATGCCATTTATAATGCCAACCAAATATTGGCCTTTTTTAAAGGGATGTTTGAAATTTCTTAAGATGCCGTAAACTCCAATATCACCTTTTTTGTGTATTTCTTCTAATGACCTGTTATATTCGGTAACAAAATAATCAAGAATTTGTTCGGCTTTTTTCTGTTTTCCGGAAATCTTTAACTCCATAGCAACAGCAGCGGCATCATAAGTTAATAACCAATTCGCCAAAGATTGGTCATCTAAATGGCTTGTCGGTAATCTTGTATCTGGATTAAGAGTGGCTATTATCCCGTTAATCGTTGTGGCTACCCTCGCGCGCTCCTCTTCAGATAGATTAAATCTATTATTCAAAATCTGCTCATTTAAAGACTGTTGTGCCTGGATGACAGCGGGCGTCTGGGCAAATGCATATCTTGAAAATTGAGGAAGAAATAGAAAGCTTGCGCTAAATATCCATATCCAAATGGCTTTCGAAACTGCTCTGCCAACAACTGAAAGTATAATAATCTTATCTGTAAAATCAGATACATTTAAAGTTTTTACCCAATTAAAATCAGGCCTTATCCCTATCTCATTATTCTCCAGCCACGCAATATGGGTATCTAGGAAATTTTGCTGGATAAGGTATTCGATCGTTTTCTGGCGGGCTTGGACTTCATTGTAGCCTTGGAGGTGAAATAGTTCATGTCCGGCAAATATTACTTTGAGCTGTTCTTCGTAGCTTTCTCGTTCAACGTTCGACGTTCTACGTTCTACGTCCGTCGTCCATCGTCCTTCGTCCGTCGGAAGAGGCGGGGCGTTGATCAGAGCATTTGGGTTAACTAGTAATTTGTATTTGTTATCTCCGGCTTCTATTGTTTCTGCCGGAGTTTCTAGGTTAGGATCAAAAATTATCTCAAAATTTATGCCGGCTACTGCATCAGGCCCGCCTAGATAACCGATTACAGCTTCTTTTGCTTGCTTGGCTTGTTTTCCTTCTGGTATCTGGCCGGCTGCAGGCATATGAGCGGGAT
>JAGYMG010000026.1 GCA_018400675.1 bacterium | reverse complement strand
TTAGAAAAATTGATAGCCAAAATAATTTTTTTCTTTAGCGAACTGTTAGAAAAGAATGAAAAAAAACCGGGATTGTCCAAAGGAGCGAAAAAGTTTTTAAGGAAAGCTCATGATAAGGGAATCAAAATATTTGCCAGCAGTAATTCAGAAAAGGAAAGAATAGGGATATTTTTAAAGGGAGCTCATATCAATAATCTCTTTGATCTTATTCTTGGTAGAGAAATACCCAAAAAGGATCATATTAAAAAAATATTTGATTCTTTAGATAACAAGCTAAGCAGGGAAGAATTGAGGAAAAGAACACTTGTCATTGGTAATGAACTAGGAGACGTTATTCTCTCAAAAGAAGAGGGGATTAATAATGTTTTTATGATAAGTAACCCATTTTCTAAAGAAGAATTGATTAAGTGGGGAGTTCCTGAAGGAAACATCTGCAGAAATTTTGAAGAGATAGATAAAAAAATATTTGGCCAATAAAAAACCCGTCGTTAATAAAAAAAACGATGGGTTTTTAATTTTCTTAGGGTTGAAGGACTCCGTCTTTTTCAGTTTTTCCCTCTACGGTGACGCAATAATTTTTTATTTCGGAGAACTGAAAAAGAGTTTTCTCCAACTGCTCTCTAATATGGAGGACGTTATAACTGCCGCCTCCATAATTCTGGAGCTCTTCTGTGAAATCTAAATAAACGATATTGTTGTTAATCTCTAAACTGTTTAGCCTTGTTCCTTCTGGAATAAAGGAATAGAGATTCTTTTCTCCAGGTCCCTTAAGCATTTTTATAATTGTTGACTCTAATATTTCTTCCAGAATGCCATCATATATTTCCACGGGAATTTCTTTGAGTTTAAAATCATCATTGAGTTCCCAGAAATAAAGATAGCTCACCCTTTTTTCTAAGTTAAAATAAGGATTTTCTCTGGCCTCTGAAGTGTAGACATAAAGAAAGAGAGACAAAACTATTAATAGAGCAGCAATAACGAGCAACCACAAAAATTTTCTTTCATTATCCATTTGAGTACCTCCTAAAAATATAAGAATGGAAAGAACTGTCTAAATTATAACATAGAAATATAGAAAATCAAGAGGGGTTGAAAAAAATGAGATTTATGTTATGATATTAACATTCTCAAGCACATTAATATTTTTTAAGGAAAGGATGATTGGATATGTTGAAGGGTTTTAATACTTATTCCAAGGTTATGGTGGCTAATATCTGGGACGAAGATAAAATCGCTAATAGGCTACACCAAATAGCCAAGAAATTTTTAGGGGGATTTTATCTTTCTGAATATTCCGAACCTTTGTTATGGGCTAGGCGAGAGAGATTCTTTTACGGCATCAAAGAGAATTTTTTTCTACCGGACTTAGAGTTAATCTTTCCTGTATTTTACAAGATTGCTGTTATCGGTCTAAAAGCCTTACTGTCCAAGGACACAGAAGGGAATTATGTTAATTTTAGTAATGGCATAATGGATGCAGAGCCAAGATATAATGCCAAAGAAAATATCCTTGAAGTAGACAACCAGCCAATTCTGGTTTTTGATGTTGATGAGGTCTCGCTGCCCAAGTTGACTGTTTTGGGGCAAAAGAAGGAATTATCGCAGAAGCTCAGAACTTTTATTTTTAATATGCTTAAGGATAAAGATCTCGGCAGGGGATTATTTCTAATAGGATCATCAGAAGATTTATTCTCCTTTAAGAGCCCGTTTGGTAATTTTTCTTTTAAGTTGCTCTATCCGGAAGGTTTCGGGTTTAACAAGAACATCTTTTTGCTGACCAAGAAAAAAACGATAGTCACAATTAAAGAGCCGATTAGTAATAAAGACGCAGGTTTATAACAACCTGCGTTTTTTCTTTTCTTTTTCTAATGAATTGATATAATGGATAAAGATAAAAAATAAAATATGCTGGATAAAATAAATCAACTCCATTGGGATACTTTCTTCGAGGTCGCAGGCACAATTATTCTTGCTCTCATCGTTTATTGGGTTCTCTGCCGTATTATTCGGGCCTTAGAAAAGCGTCTTGTCGCTCGAGCTAAAAATAAAAAAGAAAAATCAGATATAGAGATTTTTTCCCGGGCAGTCAGGTATTTTTTTATGTTCTGCCTGCTTATTTTTATAATCCTGGCTCATTTTGGCTCTTTGGCCAGTCTGGGATTATTCGCTGGGTTAATGAGTGCTGCTTTGGGTTGGTCTTTGCAAAGACCTATCAGTGGAATGGCTGCTTGGCTCATGGTGGTTATCAAGAGGCCCTTTGAGATAGGGGACAGAATTATTATTGGAGATGTGAAAGGAGATATTTCTGATATCACCTTGACCCATATTCATCTCAAAGAGGTAGGCGGGACGATTCCCTCTGAAGAGACCTCCGGTCGGACAACTGAAGAAATATCAGGTCGGACTGTCTTAATCCCCAATGCTAGATTATTTGAGCAGAATATTATCAACTATACCAGGAAGGATAATTATATCCTTGACGAGGTGGACTTCCCAATTACTTATGAGAGTGATATTGATGAGGCTCAGCAAATAGCTAAGACGTCAGCCCAGCAAGTGCTTAAGGACTATATTAAAAAGCCGACCATCCGTACCCGGACTTATTTTCAGGACAGCGGAGTAAATATTTTTGTTCGGTATTTTACCTTGGTTGCAGAGCGTAATGAGGTGTCCAGTAAGATAACCCAAGAGATTCTTAGGAGGGTAAGGGAGTCTAAACAGATAAGATTTGCTTACCATCATGAAGAAACCGTGGTTAAAAAATCAGATTTTGGTAAAACAAAATATGGCCTTTAAAGAGATAATCAATAATTTAAAAAAGAAACTGACTATCAGGGGTCTGACCATTTTTTCAAAAACAGAATTAGTAATTTATTCTCTTATCTTTATCTTCTTAGTAACAGCCGTGCTTATCTTTTATTTTAATATTGCCGCTGAACAGAGAGACGAAGAGAGAAGAAATGATCTGGTTATTTTGGAGAGAGCCTTGAGTAATTATTTTAAAGAACACAATGCCTATCCCCGGATGGCTGAATGGCAATGTATAGAACAGGATGTTTTAAAGAAGGGGACCTTTTCTCAAAGGATAGGAGATTATCTTGAAGAAATACCAAGGGATCCTCTTTTCCGGGATGGAGAGCAAGAACCAGAATTTTGTTATCACTATAAATCTGCCAACGATGAGGAAGAATATAAGATATATGCTCGTCTAGAGAGAGGTAGGGGGAAAGAGGTGACTGAGGTTTTTTCTTTTGGCGGCGGAAAGATTTATACCGGTGTTTATGAAGAAACGCCTTGGTTCGACAGTGACTGGAAATACAGGAAAGAAATAGTTATAGATAAAAGTCAGATCAGGAGCGACTTAGAAGATTTTCCTCTCTTGGTTGATCTAAAGGATGAAGATATTAAGGATAAGTCGCGTCGTCAGGGTAAGGATATTATTTTTGTCGATAAGGATAATAAGAAATTAAAACGGGAAATAGAAAGCTATGACAATCTAACAGGTGAATTAGTAGCTTGGATAAGAATGCCTTTTCTCTCGGCTGAAGAAGATACGCGCTTTTATGTCTATTATGGTAATCCAGAAACGATTGAAGAAGAAAGCCGGGCTGTCTGGGACGATCACTATCTAATAGTTCATCACTTTGAAGAGTTATTCGGCACAAGCTATGATTCAACGGTTAAGCGGATTAACGGTAAGGTTTTCGGAGATATAGAACAGGGTGTAGAAGGAAAGATAGCCGGAGCCTTTAATTTTGACGGTGATGATGATTATATCAGCTTAGGTCTGCCCGAACAACTGCTCAATCTTCCTGCTCTTACTTTAAGTTTCTGGGTTTATCCGACTGAGATCCAAGAGGGAGTGGGTATTATCGGTTGGGAGGGGACAGAATATGGCCCCTGGCAGTTTCTTGTTGACAATCAAAATAATTTTTTCAGAGCAAGAATTGGCGGGACGATTTATGAGATTAAGGCCGGGAAACCTTTCGATTGGGAAAATTGGAATTACTTGACAATTACTTATAACGGCGCAAGATTAAGATACTATTCGGACGGACGAGAGATTACCAGCAGGAGTGTCAAACAGGGACTACTGGAAAAGGGGAGTGGTGATTTTATAACTATCGGAAGATATAGAGGGGAGCCCTGGTACTCCGGCAGTGATATTATTAGGACCTATTCCTTTAAGGGTATTCTTGATGAGCTTAGAATTTCTGATGTAGCTAGGAGTACTGGTTGGATAAGGACTTCTTTTGAAAATCAAAATAATCCTCTATCGTTTATTAAGACAACAGGCATCCAGGAATTATTTTAAAAGATTAGTGTATGGATTTTAAGACGACAAAAATAATATTGGCGTTATTTCTTTTTTTATTTCTCGGTTTTAGTCAGACGGGTGTTTCGGCTCAAACAGATGAGCTGACTTTATATTCCTTTTATAGCCCTACCTGTCCTCATTGTGCTGAGGAAAAAGTATTTTTAGAGAAACTCCAAGAAGATTATTCTCAGCTTAATATTAAATATTTGGATATTACTGATGCGGAGAACAGAAGGATACTTGAAGATCTTTATTCAGATTACCAGGTGCCTAATCAATTTTGGAGTCTTGTGCCTATTATCTTTGTCGGCGATGAATATATCTTAGGCTATGGTGGTGAGGAGACAACGGGCAAAAAGATAGAATCTATTGTTGCCGATCTCTTAAAAGAAGATTCATCTGCTGATGGAGAAGAGGGGGAAGAACCAGGAGGGGGAGAGGAAGGAGAAGGAGACGAAGAGGAAGAGTCTTATCCCGGGGACATTACCTCCGAAGTCCAATTGGATAAGTTAAAGATACCCCTGATAGGAGAGATTGATGCTTCAAGTTTTTCTCCTCTTGCCCTAGCTGTTGTGTTAGGAACTTTAGATGGGTTTAACGCTTGCGCTATGGTTGCTTTAGGGTTTCTTCTAACCATTCTCGTGGCTACCGGGGTAAGAAAAAGATTAATTATTATTGGCGGTACTTTTATTCTTGTTTCCGGAATAGTCTATTTTCTTTTTATTACCGCTTGGCTCAACCTCTTCTTCTTATTGGGAACAGTAAAATATATTACTATTGTTGTCGCCTTTATTATTATTCTTTTTGCCCTGCTCCTTTTAAAGGATTACTACTATGGCGTTGTGTGCAAGCTCTGTCAGATAAAACCAGGGGATAAGAATATCTTGACCAAGATTGAGAAAGGCTTTTTCAAAAAAATGGAAAGGATAGTCTCAGCCGATTTACCCTTACCTTTGTTATTAGGTGGCGTTATCTTCGTAGCGGCCGGGATTAACACTATAGAATTATTCTGTTCCTTTGGTTTCCCTTTAGTCTTTACTAAATTCTTGAGCACCCTTAGTCTTAGTAGCGCTTCTTATTATTTTTATATTTTCATCTATGTCCTTTTCTATATGATAGACGACCTCTTGATTTTCCTTATTGCTGTTTGGACGCTGAGGGTTACTCAGGCTTCAGAAAAATATCTTAAGATAATAAAACTAGTTTCTGCTCTAGTCTTGCTTTTACTAGGCTTGGTTATGCTCTTAAAACCAGAGCTGTTATCTCTTCTGGGTTGAAACTAAAATTTTTCTTGGATAATAATGCTTTTAGAAATTAAAAATTTAACCGTAACAATAGAAGGAAAAAATGTCTTGGATGGCATTAATCTTAAAATGAAAAAGGGAGAAGTCCAGGCTCTCCTAGGGCCCAATGCTTCTGGTAAGAGTACCCTCTGCCAGGTTTTACTGGGCAACCCTAAGTATAAAGTTAAAAAAGGAAAGATTCTTTTTTTGGGCAAAGACATTACTAAACTGTCTACCTCAGGCAGAGCTCAGCGAGGGATTGCTTTAGCTTATCAATATCCGCCGGCTGTTGAAGGAGTAACACTGTCTCATCTCTTGGATAAGATTTCAGCAATAAGAAAAAGCGATTGGCAGAATAACGGACTGAGGAAAGAAGAGTTTAGCGACAGTTTCTTAAAGAGGGCGGTCAATGTTAATTTTTCCGGAGGAGAGAAGAAAATGTCAGAATTGCTTCAGGTTTTAAGCCTTAAACCTCGATTAGCCATTTTTGATGAAATTGACTCTGGCCTGGATTTAAAGAGAATTAAAAAAACAGCCGAGATAATAAAGAAAGAGTTGGTAGAGCAGGGGATAGCCGTTCTTTTTGTTACTCATTCAGGTGATATATTAAAATTTCTTAATCCTGATCTCACTAATATAATGCTCAAGGGCAAAATAATCTGTCAGCAGCAGGATTACAAAAAGGTCTTAAGGACTATAAAACGTTGTGGTTATGAGAAATGCAAAAAAGGTAAATTACCTTCAGATCGATAATACGATAGAACATATTGTTTCCCGGCCGGAGGTAGAGGTCTTGCCGGCTGCTGCAGCCTGGCAGAAATATAAATGGACGAGGGAATATTTTGTAAGAAAACCTAAAGAGGGTTATTTTATTTGGTTAAAAGACAATAGCGCTAGCCCGCTCTTGAGCTGTGTCTCCTTGAATAAAAAAAAGGTAGAACAGTCCTTAGACAATCTTATAGTTATAGAGAAAGGAGTAAGAGGAGAAATGAGAGGAACCTGTAATGTCCTTAAAAAAGATTTAGCCGGCATCCATCAAGCGCGGGGGGTGGTGCTTTTAAAAGAAAAGGCTGCTTTGGACTATAAGCACTTTCATAGTTGGGGTGAGGAGGAAATAATACATCCCTCTTATAATTTTATTTTAGAAAAAGAGGCGCGTCTTAATTATCTTTACAAGAATGTTTCTTCACCTAAGCAGATTGAGATTGCAACTTCTTTCCGTTTATCGAAGGGGGCTTCAGCTGACGTTAAGATAGTTGCTGACTGCCAAAAAACAACGATGCATCTGAGGGATACCTTGGTATTAGCTGGGGATAATGCTAAAGGACAGATTAGCCTCCGCTTGGCAGCTAGAGAGGGGAGTAATGTTACAGCTGATTCAGAAATTATTGCTGAGAAAGAAGCTAAAGGCCATTTAGACTGTCAGGGTCTTCTTATCTCGGACAAAGCCGAAATCTCTTTAACACCAGCTCTGGTCTGTAAAAATAAAAAATCTCAGATTACTCACGAGGCTTCAATAGGCAAGGTGTCAGAAGAAGAATTACACTATCTTAAAACCAGGGGCCTGACAGAGAGCGAGGCGCTTAAATTAATTGTCAATGGATTCTTGGAATTATGACAAAGATAGTAGTAGCTTTATCAGGTGGAGTAGATAGTTTAGGAACAGCCTTGATTCTAAAGAAAAAAGCAGATTGTGATATGTCTGCTGTTTTTATGCGTCTGGATGATCAGAGTCAGGTACAAGAAAAACGAGTAAAAAAGATTAGCCATCGATTAGGTCTGCCGCTAAGGATAATTGACTTAAGGCAGGAGTTTCAAAAAAAAGTTATTGATTATTTTTTAAAAGAATACAAAGAGGGGAGGACTCCCAATCCTTGTGTCGTCTGTAATAAAGAGATCAAGTTCGGAGTTTTATTAAAAGAAAGCATCAAGGCCCTGAACGGGGATCTTTTAGCTACTGGCCATTATGCGCGTTTAGCTAAGGAGGAACAATCAACAAAGGCCAGGCTTTTCAGGGCAAAGGATAAGGTCAAAGACCAAAGTTATTTCCTCTGGCAGTTGAGCCAGGAGCAGCTTAAGCATATAATCTTCCCTTTGGGTGATTATTTTAAGAAAGAAATTAAAGGACTCATCTCTCAATTTAATCCTAT
>JAGYMG010000025.1 GCA_018400675.1 bacterium | reverse complement strand
AAAAATATTCTTTCCTTCCAGAAATAGTTGTCTTAATAATTCAAACCATAAAATTAGTTGCAGATGGTTCTCGTCATAGTCGCCTCCCCAATGATCATGACGGAGCCTCTGCAACTTTTTTAAAACACAGATTAACACAGATTATAAACAGATTAACACAGATAAAAGATTATCTTTATCTGCGTTTACAAACGGAGGTATCAAAATGGCACCACAAATTATTCCACAACTTAAGTTCAATCATTTTGTTTCAACCGGAGATGGGACAATCTTTGCCTCAGCCAGAGACATCAAAGACAGAATCTACAACTTTCTTATCTACTCAGACGGAAGAGTTAAAGAACAAGTTAAGGATCACTTTGAGCCGCTGGTTAGGGTGGTTGCAGAAGAAGTTAGGGCAGCTGCTGAAAGCTGTTACTCCAAGGTCCCCACCTTTAAAGTCAACACAGCAAGGTTTAGCTGATTCTAAAGGAATTCTTTTCCATTTATTTATTACAGGACAATTTTTTCAAAAACTGTTTCAGTTTTTGAATCTTGCTGAAGCACCAGAAGAAGCTTTTGAGAATATTCAATTAGCAGCTACGGAAATTAATATGATTCCGGTTATTCTCTTAGGCTTGGGTGCTTTGGCATTTATGCGCAAGATGCCTTTTACTGCTATTTGCGCTCTTATGATTGCATTAGATAATTGGATTAGCCTGCATGTTTTTGGCGGATTCTGGAGAGATCATGGTTCTAATCTTTTGATTGACTTTCCTTATTTTGCAAGCCTAGGTTTAGCTATTATTGAAATTGGCAGGCTTGTTCTTAACAATGGCAGAATGGCCAGAGTTCTTAAAAATAAAGTTATTCTTTTAGGATCTGCAGCGGCTTTTATTTTCTTGGTATTGACACAAATTTTTCCGGAAACAGCATACAAAACATGGAGAATATTTAATACATCCAATTTGCGTTATACAGAAATAACCGGTGACTTTTTAGATGTTATTTTCTTTACTTTGGGGATGATTATTTATTTTCCTTTATTTATTTGGGCAAGAAAGAAATCTGTTGAATTGTCTAATAAATACAATATTTTAAGTAAGGATTTTTGGAGTGAAGATGATGATGAGCAGGGGCATTTTATTACTGCCAAAGGTATGCTTGAGGCAGTGGATGAATATGAAAAAGATGAGCCGTATGTTGCAGGTTGGTTTAAGGAATTGGCAGAAGCCTTAGAAATTCTGGAGAAGCACCTTCAGGATGTCAAGACGGCCGGCAAAATCAACAAACTACCGGTTGCATCCCGTAAAGAAAACGGCCAGGTGGTATGGAACCTGAGTGAAGAAGAAATCAGACATATTCTTGGAGCTAACGGTTATAAAGCTAACCAAATAGATTTCATCCTTATCCAGATAGAAATTCATGAATCCTATCCTTCCGAAGAAAAAGCGGTAGAAGCGCAGGCAAAAGCATTGCGTGCGGATACCAATAAATTTGTAACTTTTAATGAAGTTAGCTACGATGATTTTTGTAAATTATTGCTTAAATGGTGGTTGAAGTTTGGACAAAACCAAAATATTAACTCGGCAATAAGATTCGCGCCTATCATAGATACAGCAGGATTTACAGAAGCTTATAACTGCCTTGTTTTATTGTTGGTAAATTCCCGTAACGAAAAGTGGTGGGGAGCGCACTTTGCAGACCCTCTTCTCCAAAGAGGTGATTTTAGTATATTTATAGATAAAGTTAAAGAGCAGGTTAAAGGCAACGGCAAAGATTATAGATTGTATTTATTCGGTTTAGCTGCAGAAGTTAGTTCTCCTACTGAAGAGATAAAGGATAAAGTTCTAAACAGTTTTGCTTCTTTAGGAGTCACCGATTATGTAGATTTAACAGGTATACCTTTCGGCGGAGGCATGGCAGATGCCAACAACAAAGAATTCACTCACTGCTACAGCGAAAGTAACAATTGGAGAAGTTCCAGCCCGAGAAAATCGACTAACCAGCCTGCTACTGCCTTAGGTTCGATATACTACGGGATAATTTTGGGGAGCGGGTTCTTGCTTCGTCAGGGAGTGGATATCTTCCGGGCATTCATCAAAGAACACGGCCTAATCTTAGGGCCGCCTTTAGCTTTAATCAAGCCTATTGCTACTCCCACTTATAACAACCTTGCCTTCAGGCATTTATCCTCCAAATACCAACAAGCCATCGATATCCACGAACAAGCCCACAGAGAAGGAAAGGGCGAGTACCAGGCCTATAGGGAGGAGATTAAAATAACAGAGGTAAATGAGGTAGAGGAACAAAAAGAAGAGAGCAAAGAGAAAAGTAAAGAGAGAAAGGAAAAAGAAATAGAGAGTAAAGATAAGCTTAGAGGAGAATTGCAAATTGTAGAAGAAGAGCTGGAAACGGTTGAAACAAAGATTAAAAAGTATACTGAAGAGATAGAAGGTTTTATTGAGAATTCACCTAAGAAAGTAAGCCTGGAGGAGGAAAGAAAAGAACTCGAAGAAGAAAAAGAAGAGTTACTAGAGAAACAAAAGAAACTTTCGGCTCAGGTAGAAAAAGCTGAAAAATCTTATTTGGACAATAGGATCGCAATCGAGGTAATTAATAGTTATACAGAGTGGCTCGAGAATAATCCCAAGGCAACAACCTTTAAGCGGATTAAGAAGGTTTTTGAGTTGTTGCAGGATTGGATATTCGCAGAAATCGGCAGAAAACTTGCCTTAAAAGAAATAGATAATGAATTCATCGGTGGGTTAGTTGATTTTGTGGTAAAGATTCATACGGCAGCTGAAGAAAAAGCAGGGCAAAACAGAGCTGAGCCAGATAAAAAAGAGCTAAGAGCGAAGGTAGAGAAAGAGTTTAAAAAACTGCTGGCTAATGAAGAGAAACTTCTTAAGAAGATAAATAAGGCAACAGAAAAATTTGATTTAGGTAGTATCTTTAAAGAGACTATTTTAGATGGCCAAGATCAGGAGCAAAAAAATAGCTTAGATCTATTTTTAAGAAACAAAGGTACAAATTATAGAGAAGATATAGGTGCTTTAGCTTTGATTAAGCTTAAGCTTGCCTGGGCAAAATATGAATGGGAAAGATACAGAAAAGGCAGCAAAGAAGAGATAGGGAAACTTCGAAAAGAACACAAAGACTATCAAGAGCGCCTCCAAAAATATCCGCAAGCTATATATGAAGAAATTATAAAATATTTTCCTGAGTTAGAGGATCCTGAAAACGGAAATAAGATAAAAGAAGCTTTAAAATACTTGGGAAGCCCTAAAGTGCTTAAGAAAGCTGCTATGATTGCGGGCCTTATTCTTACTGCCGGGTTGGCAGCTGCTGTGATGGCAGGTAATTCTACCGATAGTAATAGTGTTTTACAAGGCCACGATAACTATCTGCCAACTAAAGATAATGATGGTTATAATTCAGTTGGTGATCTTGGTGTAGATAGTAATTTAGATGATTTAACCGTAGAAGGTTATAAGCCTTCCCAGATTGAAGAAATTAGCGAGGCAGTCTATGAGTATCTTACCGGTGTTTGGCACCAAGATAAACCAATCGATAATACCTTAGGCGATGCAGTAAATAAGACGCTTAAGGATATGGATATAAAAGTTAATAATATTCTTCTTTGGGGTAAACCCGGCCAGCTTGGGGTGGTAGCAGAGGTAGCCCAAAGATTAGGTTTAGAAGATGCTGATATTATTCAGGCAGGTACCGCTTATGGAATCAATTTAGAAGGCCAAAATTCAACCCCCGCAGTTGAAGTGGCTGAAGCTGAACCTGTAGGACAAGAGCCTCAACCTCAACCTGAAGAAAATAAAGAAACAGCAGTTGAAACCGGAAGTGGTTCAGGTGCAGGCGTTCCTGCTGAGGCAGATGAAGTTGAAAGAAATGATCCAGAAACTCAAGTAGTTGTCCGGGAGGAAGAGTCGAAAAAGCCGGCTGAACTTACACCAACCACAGGCCTTGACCCGCCTCAGGCAATTGATTTACCTTTTAAGGTAGGATTTACTGCTTCTCCGGGTGTAGATATTACCAATTCTAAAAGTTTAGTCTGGAATCAGGGTTATGTTGACCTTCTTTCTAAACAAGTTCAAGAATTCCGCGCAAAAACCGGCCTTTCTGAAATAATCATACCTACTTATTATCCGGTTATAAAGGAGCAGAATTTCGAACAGGCAGAAGCATGGTTAGAGCAGCTTTATGAAGCAGGAGCGCGCCTTCTTATTAATATACCTAATTATGACGACAGAAATACACCTTCATTCGATGTTGATTATTGGAATGTAGGTAACGGCGGAGCTGATTTTATAGAGTATGTGGAAAGATTTAAAGATAATGAAACTATTGCCGGCTGGGTAATATTTAATGAATATAACCGGTTAGCAGAAGATAATCCTGAGTGGTTCAATGCGGATAACTCCAAAGAAGCTGTTGATAATATTCTTAAAGCTACAGAATTCACAGCTTCTGAAATCCAAAAGATAGATACCATTCATAAACTATACACTGTCTGGGGAGGATTGCCTACTAAAGGGGAAGTTGAGAGGACTCCTTCTGTAGATACGTGGCTGGTTAATTATTATGATATACCTTCTATAGTAGACGGCTCATTCTTTAATAGGGCAGGGTTGATTTTTGGAGATAAACCTTTTGGTATTCATGAAACAGGGGCTGATTCCTGGGATGCTTTGGTTGGAAGGGAAAATGAAACTAGCCAGGCAGTTGAAGCCAAGGCTATCTATAGGGCAGCTTTAAAATATGCACCTGCTAATTTCAGTATACTTTCTTATATGAGCGCTAATGATGAACCTTGGAAACCTGCCAACGAAGGGACAGGTTATAGTTTGCCTCTATCACAGGGGACCTTAGACAGAGGAGATGATACAGTTGATCAATTTAACGGCCGGTATTGGGGTTTCTGGACAAAAAAAGGTGAACCTAAGAGTGTAGTAGATTCTTTGGCAAAGGCTATCAATAGTTCTTATTCCGGTACAAGCGTAGATGAAGAGACGTCTATAATTTCAGAAGCAGAACCTACTGAACTTGAGAAATTAGAAGAATTTCTAAAAGATAGAGAAGATAAGATTGAAAAGGTAAATGAGGACTTAAAGAAGTATGACCTCGGAAATCAACAGGAGTATAGAGAAGAACAACTCGAGAAAGCAATAACCGATAACCTCAATGCAGAGATTAATATTATAGTAGTCACTCCTCAGAATGCTCTCAGAATGAGTAAAGAGGAGTTAGATAAAGTAAATTCTCCTTCGAAGAAAGATATAATCAGAGTAGGTTTAGGGTATAATTGGCAGAATCCCGCAGGAGCATTGTGGAGTACAGAGTTAGGCGAAGGAAGTAATGTTTTTCTCAATATTCTTATTCCTTCTGAGTACAGCGCTTATTTTGAGACAGCTGATATTATGAAGGGTTTTATTTCAGAAGGTGTCTCCTCTTCTTTTTCTACCTACCTCGGTGCGGCAGTAATTTTAGATAATGTATTCAACAAGATACCTAATCAGCTTAAGATAAAAAAATACGATCCTAAGGGGAGGGGCGGAGTGTATATACTAGGTGTTAAGGCTCCGATTAAAAAATTTCCTGTAAAAACGACTCCATTTATAGTCAACCCTGCTATAGAGGATAGTACTTTTACCGAAAGCGAGAAGATAAAATTAAGAAAAACCCCGCTTCTTCAATTACCTAATGATATTTTGCAGGAGACGGTTGGACGTATACCTTGGATTGGTAAACTTTTTGGTGATTATCATAACCAGGCTGTTTTTGAAAAATCCAAGTATCCTGCTGTAGTAATAGTAGGAGAAAATGAACGGTTATTTTATAAGAAGGCTTTGACTGATAACAATAGCAGCCATATTTATTTAATCAAGCGGGAAGACGGCGCTGTTGCAAAAGAAGATTTTTCTGAAGTCGATGTTGCTGTAGATGAGCTTTGGCAAGGGCTGATTGAAAATAATTATATTGACGATGAAGGCATAATTCAGAAAGACTTTAAAAGCTTAGGAAATGCTTCTGAAATGAAGTTAGATTTTGCTGACGAAGCTAAAAAGGATCGAATATTTGATATTTTGCAGTCGCAGCAAGGCGAGTTTGCTGTAGGGTCTATGGTTGATTTAGAAAAAGAAGAGGTAAACACTTATTTTAAAGCCAAGAGGTTTATTCAGGATGAAGAAGGGAATGTAATAACCGAAAAATTCTGTAAAGAATACCAGTTATGGTTAGATAAAGGTGAAACTTATGTAATTCCTTCGGCGGCTATGGTTTCCCAGATTACAGAACAGAGCAGAGTTTACAACGGCGACAACGGTATAAAAGCAGCGCTTGTTAATCCTGTAAACGGAGAAGTTATTGAAACATATAGGAGTTTAGCTGAGATTCCGTTGACAGAAAAACGAAAGTTACCTAAACGCGTAGGTACAAGTTTATATGCCGGGGAGACTTCAGAGGCAGATGTGGTAATTTCTATGGAATTGGGCCAATGGAAAGACGGCGAGCCTATTCATCCGATAATGATTTATAGCCAGGAATCAGCTCAGTACAGTTATTGGTTGTGGCGGGATGTATCGGATATGACCACCTCAGAGCTTGATAGCTTGAAAGGTGATTTTATACCTTTTGCTGACAGCAGTAAGGTTATAGCGGTAAGAAACACTTCTGTTTTAGGCAGAGATACTCTAAAAATTGAGAAAGAAATAGGGCTTTTTGGAAAAGATATAACTTTACCGGCTGGCTTTGAAGTTGTTTCTATGGCTATCGAAGGCGAGGAAGAAAAAACAGAAGGTATATTTATAGAAAAGCCGGAAGAGATGGAAACTCCTCCGTTAGCCAGGTTATCTTTTAATAAAGGTGTGGTTTATTTGTATGAGGAGAGGGAAGTTAATAAATTATTAACTCTAACAGAAGAGGATACTCTAACAAAAGAGAAGGCTACTTACGCTTTATTTAAAGATGATAATGCCGTTTTAGAATACGGCGCTAATATGCCGGAGAAGATTAATGATGAAGAAAACTGGGCAGTGCTTATAGATAGTACAGGCAAAGATACAACCCTTAGTTATTTACCTGTAGGGGTAGAAGAAGTTCCTGTGGATGAGCAAATAGCTAATAAAACTTCTGTTTCAGTGAGAGAAGAAGTTATTAAGTTCAGTACTTTAGCAGAGTTAAAAAGCAGTTTATTAAGATTAGGCCTAAAGGTTGATTCGATTAAGTTTGAACAAATTGAAGCAGCAAGAGATACAATGAATAATGCCTGGAAAGGCTTTTTGGACGCTCAATCTGATTATGACCAGGCAAAGGCCAGAGATGCTTATCGTAGATATGCAGAGAGCGGCCTAGGCTTTTTAGCCAGGGGCATGAATGAGCTTGTCCAGTCTTTAGAAGAAGGCAAAGTTAAATTAGAGAATAAACAAGCTGTTTATTCCTGGCTGCACCAGATTGCTTTAGAGATGACTGACGGAGATATTGAGCAAGCCGAAGATAAATATGAAGAATTGATTAGCAAAATGGAAGAAGAAGGCGTACAAGATGCTATGGCCGGGATATTGAAAGATTACTTTGAGAAGCAGATAGAAGAAGCTAAAGAATTAATGAATAGGAATGTAAAAGATATAGAGGCCCTCGATACAAAGATTCAGGATATTGAAGAATCTATAGAGAAGCTTAATGACATTGGCCAGCCCTTACAGAATCCTTACGAATTTACCCAGGAAGACATAGATAGCCTTTTAGCCCAGATAGATTCAGCACAGTTTACGTTAGAAGG
>JAGYMG010000024.1 GCA_018400675.1 bacterium | reverse complement strand
ATTATATTTTATACTATTAAAGGATTATAATAGTATATCTTAGAGTTATTATTTTTCAACCTTTAACTATAGCCTTGCCGCGAAAATTAGATTTTCCTAAAAAAAACTTAATAACTCCCGGCCGAAACACAATCAGATAAAACCAACTGCAGATATCATAAATTAAAATCGGGATAAAAAATAAGATTAAATTAATTACGGTCTCATTTTTAGCTATAACTAAATAACGGTTTCTAATTAAGATAGCGTGAAACCTATCGCTAAGATACCTGCGGGCAAAAGGTTTATCAAACCCCGAATCCGGGCGAAAAGACCCGCCGCGGATATGATAGGCTATCGCTTTAGGCAGGTAATACCCCTTCCAGCCAAAGCGATTAGCCCGCCAAGCGAGGTCAAGGTCTTCATAAAATATAACTAAATTTGAATCAAAATATTCTTCACCCTCTTTTATCTCATCGAGCATCTTTTTCCGGTAAAAGCCGGCCGCGCCACAGGCGCCAAAAACAAATCCTTCCTTTTGAAATTGACCGCTATCGCGGCTGCCGTACCCTCTCTCTTTTGCCGACCGGAATGTACTTAAGAAAAGGCCGGTACTATCCAGCGTCTTTTTATCACCGCGTAAAATTTTACCGGTCACCATCCCGATATCTTCTTTCAGCCAAAAACCCTTAATCGCTTCTTCGATAAAATTACTTTCTAAAACAATATCATCATTAAGGCAAAGCACAAACTCTCCCCGGCTAAGTTCGATTCCCTTATTTAACGCTGCCGCGTAAAACAAATTTATCAAGCTGGAATAAACTTCTATCCCGGAAAAATTATCGCTTATCTTTTTAGCTAACTGCGGATTAAGGGAATTATCGATAACAACTATTTGCAAACAAGGATAACTTTGGTTTTGTATAGATTCCAGGCATTTTGATAAATAATTTTTCTTACCAACCGTAACCACAACAACAGTTACAAGATTTTCTTTCTTTCCTTTCATCTTTTATTTCTTAAAATATCTTCCGGCTTACTCTTTTTTCGCAAGTAAGGGTTAAATGCATATAAATAAATAAAGCGTATTGATTCATACAGCCATCTCAATGGATTAAACTTAAATATTTTTAGGCTGCCTCCATTTTTTTCAATCATTAATTTACGATTCCGGTAGGATAAATATTGCCTAACCTTTTTACCGGCCCGGCAGCTATTCCCCTGATGAAAACAGAAACTTCTCCGGCAAAAAAGAGATTTCCATCCTGCCCTTTTACCCCGCCAGGCCAAATCAACATCCTCGATCAAAAAAAAGAATCTCCGGTCGAAATAGCCTGTTGCCTCTTTTACCTCTTCGAGCATCTTGCGCCTGTAAAAAGCTGCTGCCGAACAAGGCCCGATAACTTTAGCCGGCTTTTTCCCGGAAAAATTTACCGGTTTTCCTCTGCCGTAATCATAAATCCTTTTTAAAAAAGACAGGTAAGCTCCTTGACTGTAAATCCTGCTGCCGTCACTATTTAAAATGTTAGGAATTACCATCCCTATCTTAGTATCCCTAACCGTCTGTAAATGCCTGAAAGTGGTAAAAAAATTATCCCCTAAAACAATATCGCTATCTAAGGTAACTACCCACTTACCTTGGGAATTAGCTATTGCCTGATTCCTGGCAAAAGCCGCTCCGAGATTTTCCCTATTCTCGATAATTTTTACCTTTCTGTATTTACTTTTAATCAATTCGGCGCTTCCGTCAGTTGAGTCATTATCTACAATAACCACCTCCATCTCCGGATTAAACTGCCTGAAAACTGAATCCAGGCATTCGGATATAAATTTTCTGCTATTATAAGTTACTACCACAACTGAAATATCCATAATTATAGATTGTCAATAAAGCCGGCTAATTGTTTTCCCAAAATATTAAAAGAATAAGCCCGGACTGCCTCTTTTCTCGCCCGTTCCCCCGCTTCTTTTCTCAACCGGCTGTCTTCGGCCAGACGCAGCATCCCGGCAATAAACTCCGATTTATTTTTAGCTAAAAAACCGGTTTCTCCCGGCTTTATGATATAAGAAGCTTCTCCGGTAAAGCTGGCAACCACAGGTTTAGCCATCGACATATACTCAAAAAGCTTAGTGGGACTTTTTGCTTGATTAAAACGACTGTTTTGGATAAGCGGCAGGAGGCCGATATCGATATCGGCTAAATGCTCCGGCATCTTATCGGAATCAATCCAATCATAAAAATTTACCCTTTCTCTATACCTAAAATCAACAAATTCAGCCTTTAGTTTTTGATAATATTTGCCGCATCCGGCAAGCCAAAGAAAAACATTATTCTTAAGTCTGGCAACCTCCCTAAAACAGTTTAAGAGAAAAACAATATTATCCCGCATCTGGGAAGAATAGACGGTCCCGGTCCAGGAAAAAACCACTTTAGAATCTTCCTTATTTTTGGCCGGGGTGAAAAAATCAGTATCGACTCCGGTGGGTATATATTCTACTTTTCTATTAAAAGAGCCTAAATAATCTTTTAGATAATGGCTTGCGGCAACGCAGGCGGCTGAATACCCGGCTGTTTTTCTGGTAAGATACTCCATCTTTGAAGAAGGAAATACCCAATAATAACGGGGATCTTCTCTAATATTCCAATCATCGCAATCAAAAATAACTTTATTACTTCTGCCTAATAAAGAAGCTAAAAGAGGCGCTAAGGCATGGTAATTGAATCTTTGCAGAAAAAAAATACTATCGCGGGTTTCCTTGATTAAATCTTTAAAAGCCAAAATATTATATCTTAGCTTCTCGCCTAAAGGCATTTCAAATTCTTTTTCTCCGTACTTTGCGCCTAACCGGTCAGCAAACGAAAAAACCCGAGTTTGAAAACCTAATAGATTTAATTGTTTTGCAAAGCCATAACAACGGACCCTTGCTCCGGAAAGCTGGTAACCTTCTCGGGTAATAAAAATTATCTTCATATTGTAAACAATTAAATATCCAATCTGATATTTTTTTGGTATGCCGAAAGCAAGGAATCAGTAGTGTATGTCCAATTATATTTAGACTCGGCCCTTCTGCGGGCAAACTCTTTCAGGTTTTTTCTTAAAACTTTATCCTCTAACAATCTGATAATTCCATGAGCCAAACCCCGCTGGTCTCCGGGTGCAACCAAAATTCCGGCGCCTCCTACCATTTTTCTCACCTCTCCCACATTACTTGCCACAATTGCTTTGCCGCCGGCTAGATATTCTGCTATCTTTAAAGGGCTTTTGCAGCGGGTAACTTCAGTATCATTAAATGGCGCAACACATACCGAAGCAGCCGCCACATAATAAGGTACCTGCTGATAAGGAATGCTTCCGGTAAAAATGACTTTTTGCTCAAGGCCCAATTCACAAACTAACCGCCTTAAGAGGGGTTCCATAAAACCTTCGCCTACTATTAAAAATTTAGCTTCCGGTTTTCTGTGCAAAACTATATTTGCCGCTTTAATCAATGAATCGACATACTGAGCTCCGTGAAGCTGCCCCACATACAATACTAAATCACTTTCTATATTATACTTTTTTTTAACCCCGCTTCCGTCTAGATTCGGCCGGAACCTCTCTAAATCAGCGCCAACAGGCGTATCAAAGATACAACTGCTCTCAACCCCTAACCTTTTCGATAAACTTTTCAAATACGCGCTGGCGCAAGAAACAGTTTCAACTAAAACCGGCAGCCATCTTTCTAAAAATTTAAAGGAAAAGCCTATAAATCTGGAAATCATTCCCCGCTCGCAAGATTCATACCAAATTTTCTCTTCCCAATCATCCCAATCATAATGAAGTGGAGTACCGGTAAGATAACCGGCTAAAACCGAAGGGACCGCAGCGTAATGATGGCATTTTTGAAAATGCAAAATATCCGCCCATTCTGCGGCTCTTTTTAGCCGTCGCGTATTTTTTAAAAAAACAACCGGGCAAGGCGCCCGGTCTAAAGAAATAACCTCTATAGGAAAACTGTTTTGCTCTTGTTTAGTTTGATTCGCACTAAAAGGAAAATGGGCCAATTTTATCTGATGCCCTTTTTCCTTTAACCTAAAAGCAATACTTTTTATCCGAATTGTCCATGGCTCGGAGTTATGAAACAAATCATGAGGGTGCACCATTAAAATATGCATAACAGTTTAATTAACCTAAAGCTCTAAAAATTAACTTACTCTTCTTTTGTCTGACTCTCTAATGCCTGACTCTCCAAAATTTCCATAGACTCTACTTTTATCTTTTCCATCTCAGGCAACAACACCTTTTCGATGTTCGGATGAAAAGCCGCAAATACCTCTACTACCCCTATATCTTCGCCGGTTCTTTCATAAACCAAAGAAATAGTTTTAGCTACTATTTCAGAAGCCTTAGGTAATATCTTATCTTCCACCTCATAGCTAAATAGATCAGGAAGAAAGCCTACTTCCTCCGGATACAAAACAGCATTAACCGCATCCCGAAAAGCTGTTGCTATCTTTTCTTCATCCGGCTGCGCGTACCCCTTAAGCCCAATTGCAAAAATTAACACTAGAACAAACAACACCAATGAACCTCTTGCCTTCATCATTGCCTCACCTCCTTTTTTTTACTTCTCCTCCTAATAATACTTTACCATACAGGCACATATAAATCCAGAAATAAATTATGTAGCTTAATGTATAAAAATATAATATTAATAAAAAAATCCACTTCACGACACTTCTTTTTCTTCTTTGTTTTCTTCTCTTCTCCGGAAGAACCTGAAGCCTGTTTATTTCATTTTTAAAAATTTTGTTTAGCTCTTTACCGTCACTGCAAGCTAACATAGCCTTTTTAGCCGCCTCTTCTTTCCCTTCCCTAATATTTGCCTCCATCACCTTTATCCCTAGAAATTCGGCCAATTCAAGAAGTCTTTCGGCCCGTTTCTTTCTGACCTCGTAGTTATTGCCATCATAAGTTTCCCAGAGAAAATGCCATTGTTTATCCGGCAGCGGTTTCATGTTAAAATCCTGGCTTCTTTCATAAACTTCGGTCCCGGCTACTAAATGGAGAGTATTAATTGATTTTATTGTATCTATATGCTCTCTATTTTTCTTTATAAAATCAAAGGTCTTCTCAAACGCTGATTCATCTTCTCCGGGAAAACCGATAATTATAAATATCTCGGTTTCTATTCCGGCTCTTTTTGCGTTCTGTATCGTTTTCTGGCTCATCTGGACTGTATAACTTTTACGCATTTTTTTTAACACTCTATTATCCGCGCTTTCAACCCCAATCTGTAGCTGCCGGCAACCAGCCTGATGCATATGCTTAAAAAAACTATAACTCATTTTTTCACTGGGCGCTATCTGTCCGCTCCACTCTATATCCAAATCATTATCGATAATTAAAGAACAAATTTGATAAAGCTTATCAGGATTTCCGTTTAAAATAGAATCGACTACAGTAAATTTTCTTATCCCGTAGGTATTAATCTGGTATTTTAACTCATCTATAACTTTCTCCGGCTCTTTAACCCTATAAAAAGGAAAAAGGCGCCAATTTTTACAAAATGAACAACGGTTATGGCAGCCCCTCGACCATTCTACCAAAAGAGATTTTCCGTAACTTTTCATATCAAATTCTTGGTAAGTAGGAAACGGTATCTGCTCGATGCTCTTACTTGGTTTAAGAAAAGTTTCTTCCCAGCCATATACTTTCTTAACTATAGTCCCGTTTATTTTCTCTAAACTCCTTCCTTGTTTTACTCTGTTTATAACTTCATAACACCTTTCTTCTCCCTCCCCTATAACAAATAAATCGATATCTCTACCGGCTTCATCTAAAAAAATCTGCCGCTGGCTGGCTGTAGAAACAGCTGGCCCACCCAATATTATTTTACTGTCCGGGAGCCGCTTTTTTATCCGCCTGATAAAATCTATAGCTAATCTTTCCTTAGGATCTACCACAGAAATTCCTACCAATAAAGGATTTGCTTTAACAATTTCGGAAATAGCCTGATTTATCCCCTCTTTAAATATATCCGCAATTAAAGGATAGGTATTTGGATTGGACCAGAAATTTTTATTTTCCACATGCCAGAGCATTTTATATTCAGGATAATTCAGGAAAAACCTCTTGTTTAAATCAACTACCCTGGGCAAAACACCCCGCTTGCGCAAATATGAGCAAAGGTAGCCTATCCCGATATGAGGATTATCCTGAGCCCAGGGAGGAAGATTAATAAATAAGATATCATAATTGCCAAACTCATCTTCCTCTATTGACTTTAATTTTGATTCTTCTTTCCCGAGTTCTTCCTGTTCATCATAAATACCAATAAAATTAACTTTAATACCTGTATTTTGAAGATGACAAAACAACTCTTTTGTCCTTTCTTTTCTTACTTTATAATAATTATCTCCATTAATAGTTTCCCAAAGATAATACCCCTTCTTTTTCGGTAAATACACAGAAAAATCCTGTGGCCTCTTTTCTAACTCTGTATCGGCAGTAATGTGACAAGGATTTAAACTAGAGACATTATTGATATATTTACTTATCAAAGTTAACCGGTTCTTAGTCAATTCGAAATCCCGCTGAGTTTCATTAGGAAATCCTACAATAAAATTAACTGAAACTCCTATGCCTGCTTTTTTGGTTTTTTTCAAAGTTTCTTTGATATCTTCAAATGTATATTTCTTATTCATCTGGCGTAGCACTTTGTCTGATAAACTCTCTATCCCGTAAGTTATCCACTGCAAACCGGACTTGTTTAATTTGCTCAATAATTTCTTACTCATGTTTTTATTAATAGTTGCTTGTCCGACCCAATTAATCTTATATTTTGAGCCTATTATAAAATCAGCTAACCGTTCTAACATCTTAATGTTTGCGTTTATCAGCAAATCATTGCTTTGAAAAGCAGTAACCCCAAACTTTTCTATATTAACAACCATTTCTTTGTAGATATCTTCGGCGCTCCGATTCCGATAACACCCTCTCCATATCTTCCAATCATTACAAAAAGTACATTTGTTAACACACCCTCTGCCAAACAATATGGGTAATACATTCTTTTTTTGATATAAAGCCAGCGGCAGTTTATCCCAAGATGGAAAAGGGATTTTATCCAACTGCTTAATCAAATTACCCATTGTAAATTGATTATATCTATCATGACGAAAAAAAACTCCGGGGATAGAGTCAGTTTTACCCCGTTGATTATTAATAATAATATTCAATAATGCTTCCTCACCCTCCCCGACAACAAAAGCATCAACTATACCCGTTTTAAACGACACCATATTTCTAACAGGTATATCAGGATTATCTTGAGGAAAAGAACAGGCAGTTCCTCCAAAAACAATAAATAAATTCGGATTCTTTGCTTTTAATCTTTTCGCTACTTCTATGGAAAACAAAGTGTTGGCTCCGTAAAGAGAGAAACCAATTATTTTATAATTTTTTTCTATTATTTTCTCCACGTAAGTATTTATATCCTCTCTAAAATAACTAAGGGTATCTTCAAATAAATCTTCCCAAGCCCACAAATTATAATTATCCATCCTCCACAAATTCTTCCTTTGCGGACTAGAGTTAGCGTAAGTTTCAATATTCATATCTAAGATATCTACCCGTATTCCTCTTTTCTCTAAATAAGAAGCCAGATAGCTTATTCCCAACGGAGGTAAGGATATATCCCACATAGGACAAATAACCAAAAGAAGTTCAGAGCCAACAGTAAATTCCAAATGTTCAGCTTCTTCGGTAAAAGATATCTTCAGTTGATTTGCGTAACTCTTTAATTCCTTAACCCGTTTTCTTCTAATCTCAATAGTGCTATCCTTGCTAATGTG
>JAGYMG010000023.1 GCA_018400675.1 bacterium | reverse complement strand
GTTGCATAGCTACCATGCTTTCCATTTCTTCTTTTTCCTGGTCCATAGTCTGCTTTTGATTTTTGAGATTAGCTTTTAAGTCTTTAACGTTGGTAAGGAGTTCTCTAATTTCTATGTTTAAAGAGTCTAAAGCCATTAGCTCATTGAAAAAATCAGAGAGATTATCCTCAATCAAGAGAATGGCTAAATATGACTTCTTATCATTTTCATAACGCAGTTGGAGAATATTGCTTAATCTCCCTTTAACCTCTTCTATCTTGAGACTGGTTCTAGCGATAGAAGATTGGGTGTCTTCAATTTGCTCTCCCAAATCGTTAATAACTATATTCCCTTGATAGATCTGATAATCCAAATTTTTAATCTTATTGTTTAAAATATAGATCTTGTTTTCCAGCGTATTTTTTTCTTCCTCGGTTCTTCTGATATCACTTTCTATCTCCTGGCTGACTGATTGATAATATTCCTGACACTGCCGTAACAAAGCTTCGTATTCTGAATTAGAAAGATGGCTCGGTTGTTCTTGAATGTTTTTCCAATCACAAACTTGCTCAAGATTTTCTTGAGCTAGAATATGAGAAAACCAGAAAGGAGAAAAAACTAATAACAGAAAAAAGACAATTAACGCTGTTAAGCAATAGTATTTTTGTTCTCCCATAATTTTTTATTCTGACTTAGTTTCTTCCTGAGGAGTCTCTCCTTCTTTATCTTCTTTGTCTTCCTTTGCTTCACCTTCAACGCCTGCTGCTGCTTCTTCAGGTACTGCCTCTTCTTCAATCTTTTCTTCCCGTGGAGGAACAACATGAGCTACAATTTCGTTTTCATCTTTCATGATCTCTACTCCTGCAGACACCTTTAAGTCTTTGACTAAAACCCTGTCTTCAAAGGTTTCTAAGCCGGTTAAATCTACTCTTATCTCCCTCGGCAGGTCTTTGGCTAATCCTTTCACTTCCAAAGACTGAATCTCTTTTTCTAAAATACCACCTAATCCTTTAACAGCTGGTGCTTCCCCTTCAAAGACAAGAGGGATTTCAGCTTCTACTTTCTTCTTTAGAGAGGGTTGATAAAAATCAACATGGATAAAATCACCCTTCATTGGATCGCGGGCTATCTGGTGAACTAATACAGAGAATTCTTTATCACCTACCTCCAGAGAGATAAGAGAACTCTCTCCAGCTGCTCGATAAACCATTTCAAACTCTTTTTTGTCTATCTGAAGAGGAATGTTCTTTATTGCAGAACCATATAAAACAGCTGGCAGCAATCCCTTTTCCTTTAAGGTATTGTTCTTATTCCCTAGCGCGTCTCTTTTTTTTGCTTTTAATTTAACCATTTTATTTTATTCTTCAATTTTAATACATTGGACCGGGCAGACGTCAACAGCATCCTGGAGACAACCCTTTTGTTTTATTTCTAAGGTTTCCTCCTGACTATTCTCGGCAAGAGTGCTTTTTTTTAGATGAGCCTTGCCCTCTTCGTCTAATTCGAAGAAATCCGGGCAAACAGCAACGCACGAGCCACAACCAATGCATTTCTCTTTTTTATAAATAACCCGCATAATTAAAAATTAATTTTATTTTTAACAATCTTCAAGGGCGGCCACTCTGCTGCCTCCCCTTTTTTAAGCAGACCTTCTTTTGCACCTACTTTACTGACACAACCAGCCGCATTAAGAATTGCCAGCCGAATAGCATATTCTATATCATTTTTTTCTAAAAGTCCACTCAAGAAGCCGCTAGCGAAGGCATCACCAGCTCCAGTGCAAGCTCTCACCGTCACCGGAGCAATGGGCGCTTTAAAAATATTCTCCTTATCGCTGGCTAGAGCACCCCTTACTCCACTGGTTATTGCAAGCACACCCTTTAAAGATTCAAGGATTATTTTTAGCATTCTTTCTTCTTGATTAATAGCTGAATCTGTTAAGAGAGCAGCCTCTTCATTGTTCAGGACAAGCAAGTCTATATCTCCTAATAATGATTGGTCTGAGTTTTTAATCATTTCTACCTGGCTGATACTAGGGTTAAGAGCTATTTTAATATTCTGCTCCCGAGCAAATTTTATTAATGGCTTGAAGAGATTAACCGATTCACCGCTCAAGGGAGCTATATAAAACCAATCAGCTTTTTTAATGCTGGACCAGGGTATTGTTTCTTCTCTCATAAAATGACAAGCGCCGCGATAAGCTAGAATTGATCTTTTCCCTTGAGGGGTCGGTAGTATTAAAGAAAAGGCGGTGGGCCTCTCTTTGTCTCTTACCACCATTGAAATATCTACGCCTATCTCTTCTAATTCTTCTAACACCATTGTCCCTTGGCCGTCGTTGCCTACCCTGCCAAGATAACTAACCTCAAAACCCTGCTTAGCAAAAGTGGCCGCTGTGTTAGTGCCTCCTCCACCACTAAAGAAATTCAGTTTATCAATAATCACCTTTGAGCCCAAGGGAAAACAAATAGCTTTTTTGGTTAAAAATTTATCATCCTCAATAACCCTGTAATCCCCTTTCTCTAATTCTGAAAAGGCGTCCCAAGTAGCTGAACCAAATGTAACTATTGTGGCCATAAATTATTTTTTCTTCTTGGTTAGATTAAGTATTGTTTTAATCACCGTATCAGGGTTGAGAGAAATACTTTCTATCCCCTCCTGAGCTAGGAACTGGGCAAAAGCAGGATAGTCGCTGGGCGCTTGCCCGCAAATACCGCAATATTTCTTTTTTCTTTTAGCAGCTTCGATTACCTTAGCAACCATTCTTTTGATTGTTTCATTCCTCTCGTCAGCAATGCTCTGGAGACTGGAATTATCACGGTCAATCCCCATACTGAGCTGGGTCAAGTCATTAGAACCGATACTAAGACCGTCAAAAATTTTTAAGAATTCATCAACCATTATAACATTCGAAGGTATCTCACACATAACATAGACTGCTAAGCCATCCTTGCCAGAAACTAGTCCTTTTCTCTTCATCAATTGAAGCACTTTTTCTCCCTCTGCTACTGTCCTGCAGAAAGGAACCATTACTTTTATGTTCTTTAGACCAAACACATCCCGGCTTCTCCTGATCGCCTCACACTCCATAAGAAAAGCTGGCTTGAATCTCGGGTCGTAGTAACGAGAAGCTCCTCGCCAACCCATCATTGGATTAGATTCTTCTGGTTCAAACAGCTCACCTCCAATTAATTTCTTATATTCGTTTGTCTTAAAATCAGAAAAACGGACAATCACCGGCTTGGGCCAAAAAGCGGCTCCTATTTGAGCAATGCCTTCAGCTAACTCTTTAACAAAATATTCTTTCTTGTCTTTATGTTCCACCGTCATCGCTGCTATCGTTTTAACTACCTTCTTGATTTCTGATTGTTTCACTTGATCTTTATTAGGAAACTGAAATCCAGACGGAGAACGGACAAGCTGATCATAATAATAAAGGGCCAGGGGATGAATTCTTATTTTCTCAGCGATAATAAACTCCTCTCTGGCTAAACCAACACCCTCGTTAGGAAGGAAAGATGTCTTAAAAGCAATCTCCGGAGCTCCGATGTTCACCATAATATTCGTCTGAGGCTTACCCAGTTTTGTCAAATTATAACGCTTCACCCGATAAGGCACCTTGCCCTTGTAAACCCTCCCGTCTAAGCCCTGAGTACAGTCAACTGTAACTTCTTGGCCGTCTTTTAATAATTTAGTTGCCTTTGAGGTACCAACGATACAAGGAATACCTAATTCTCGGGAAATAATTGCTGCATGAGCTGTCTTACCTCCTTCGTCAGTAACAATAGCTCCAGCCTGTCTCATAATCGGTACCCAATCAGGATCAGTCATAGTAGTCACTAAGACCTCCCCTTTTTTAAACTGAGCAATATTTTTGACGTCAGCAATAACCCTCACCTTGCCTAAACCAATCTTATCGCCAATGGCAATACCCTTAAGAATAGGTTTCTGTTTTGGTTTGATATAGTATTTTTCAAAATATTTTAAATCCTTACTAGCGTGGACTGTCTCTGGCCGAGCTTGGACGATAAATAACTCCCCTGTCTTACCGTCTTTAGCCCATTCAATATCCTGAGGATTCTGATAATGATCTTCGATCAAACAGCCCCAGCGAGCAAGGGTTATAATCTCCTCGTCGGTAATTGAAAATTTTAATTGTTTTTCTTTAGCAACAGGCACTTCCTTGAGACCGCCCTTTTTTTTGTTATAAATATATTTTTTGTCTTTACGGCCAAGGTTCTTAAGGATAATAGAGGAAAAGCCTTTTTTAAGGGTCGGTTTAAAGACAAAGAATTCGTCCGGCGTTATCTTCCCTTGGACAATCATCTCGCCTACGCCATAGATAGAGTTAATTAAAACAGCGTTACGAAAACCTGTTTCTGTGTCTAGGGTGAACATCACCCCTGAAGAAGCAATATCCGATCTCACCATCTTCTGGACACCCACCGAAAGAGCAATCTTAAGATGGTCAAAGCCCTTCTCCTCACGATAAGCAATCGCCCGGTCAGTAAATAAAGAAGCCATGCACCGTTTAGCCGCTGATAAGAGTTCCTGAGGGTTAGAGATATTCAAGAATGTCTCGTGCTGGCCAGCAAAGGAAGCACTGGGTAAATCCTCAGCCGTGGCTGAACTCCTTACAGCCACATCGGTGTTTTTTTCTTTATACTCCCGAGAGAGCGCTTGATAACTCTGGACTATTGCTGCTGCAAGGTCTTTAGGAAATTTTGATTTGAGAATTAAATTACGAGCCAACTGCCCTTTCTCTTGAAGATCCTTTATATTCTTGGTTTTCTTCTCCTTAAATATTTTCTTTAATGTCTTATCAATATCATTAGCCCTTAAGAAGTACCAATAACTCTCAGACGTTAAGGCAAAACCATCAGGGATGTTAACTCCTTTCTTTGAAAGCACAGAAACCATTTCTCCCAGTGAAGCATTCTTGCCGCCCACCAAAGGAACATCTTGCTTTGTTATTTCTTTGAACCAAAGAATCTGTTTTTTAGATTTAGAAACCATATAATATTAATTATTTATTCTTATGAGATAACCCTTGCCTTGTGCGGTGATGCCAGCTGCATTGCCTTCATCTGTATCAAGATGAAGGGCCAGCTTATAATCTGGAGAGACCCTGACAACTACCTGATAAAAGATAAGCCGTCTTGCTCCTTTCACCTCAACAGCGACAATTGTGTTATTACTTAGTCCTATTTTTTCAGCTTCTTGATCGCTACAGTGCAAATGACGCTGAGCAATTATTAACCCCTGGCTAAGATCGAAAGAGCCCTGTGGTCCAATCAGGGTTGCCCCCAGAGAACCATCTAAATCACCCGATATCCTCAAAGGAGGAGTAACACCCAGGTTAATAGCATCACTATAGGAGATTTCGATTTGAGCCTGCTCTCTGACTGGACCAATAACTCTCACCCCTTTAATTATTCGAGAACCTACCTTTAAATCTAAGGTTTCTTTAGCCGCGAAATCATCAGCCTGACTCAGTTGTCTTAGCTTGTTTAATTGATAGCCTTTGCCAAAAAGCGTTTCCAGAGCATCTTGGGAAAGGTGGGTATGGCGGGCTGATACTTCGACTAAAATTTCTTGAGGCATAGATCAAAATATTAATAAGTCTTATCTCTATTCATTATAACTTAATCCTGCTTAAAATTAAAATGCCCCGGTGGTGCCGGGGCTGGATAATCTTATAATTTAAGTAAAGCTTAGAGTTGTTCGGCTAAGAAACTGGTAAACTCGGCTAAGCGTGAGGAATAACCATACTCGTTATCATACCAGGCTAATATCTTAAGCAAATGGCCTTCTCCCTGAGTAGAAAGAGCATCAACAATGCTGGAATAAGCATTACCCTTATAATCTGAAGAAACTAAGGGTGCATCCTCTATTCCCAAGATACCCCGATAATCAGACTCTTCTGATTTCTTCTTAATAAAATAGTTAATTTCCTGGCTATTCACTTCCTTTTCTGTTTGAGCTACAAAATCAATAATAGAAACCACGGGCGTGGGCACCCTTAGAGCCAGACCGTCTAATTTTCCTGTCAGTTTCGGCAAACACTTCTCTACAGTTTTAGCTGCACCAGTTGTAGTCGGGATAATACTCAGAGCAGCCGCCCTGCTTCTCCTAAAATCCTTATGAGGCAAATCCAGTATTCTCTGATCATTGGTATAACTGTGAACAGTAGTCATATAACCCCGGACAATGCCAAACTCTTCATCAATTATTTTAGCTACAGGAGCAAGACAATTAGTTGTACAGGAACCCATGGAAACAATATTGTCTTTCTCCCCATCATAGTTTCTTGCGTTAACGCCTAAGAGATAGGTTGGAATTTCTTCTGATTTAGCTGGAGCAGAAATAATTACTTTCTTGGCCCCTGCCTTAATGTGTTTTTGCGCATCTGCTATTGTCCTGAAGCGTCCTGTGCATTCCAAGACTATATCAACACCCATTGCTGTCCAGGGCAATTTTTCTGGATCTGGCTCGGCTAAGACCTTAACCTTCTTACTGTTATCCTTCCCTTCAATCAAAATTTCTCCGTCTCTGGCTTTAACCTGTTTATTGTAAATACCATAGAGAGAATCGTATTTCAAAAGATGGGCTAACATCTTAGTATCAGTCAAATCATTAATAGCCACTACATCCAGGTCTTTTTCTCTTTCCAAAATCCGTTTAAAGACAAGTCGGCCGATACGGCCGAAACCATTAATAGCAACTTTAGTCATGATTTATTTA
Organism: bacterium; assembly: GCA_018400675.1. GTDB lineage: Bacteria > Patescibacteriota > Minisyncoccia > Minisyncoccales > CG1-02-41-26 > M55B113. The sequence goes on along the minus strand of JAGYMG010000023.1, from coordinate 1,163 downwards.
TTCCTAATAATTTTGAAATTTTTGCTTTATCAAAACCAATAATAATTTCGCCGTCTATGTCAATAACTGGCACACCCATTTGGCCGCTCTTTTTAACCATTGCCTCTCTCCCCTCTGCATCTGCAGAAACATCAATATCTTCAAACTGAAAATTATTTTCTCTCAGAAATGTTTTGACGGTAACACAATAAGGACAGATCGGCGTACTGTAAACTTTTATATTCATATTTAACTAATTACAAGAACCGCCGCTAGCTGATTCTTCACTGCTATAGCTTGGTGAAAAACCAACAGCCGCTTGTTCTGTTGATAAAATATTTTGGCAAACACTTGATTCCTCAACAAAACCGCAGCAGAGTAAGGTTTTTAATGCTTCGGCAGTCCTTCCTCCAAAATCAAATTCACTGACTGGTTCATTGTTAAGGACTAACGAAGGCGAACCACCAATCGCACATCGATTAGGATCATTTTTACATTCTTCTGTATTGTTGTATTCGGTTATCAGAGCAAAGTCCGCTTGAGCATATTTGACTCCCCTGCCTGAGTCTTCCTGACAAGCATCCAGAGCAGCTTCATCAATATTTGCTGCCTTCAAACAACCTGCTCCATCTCCTTCTTTAAGGAAGCAGGAGAGATAAGGAAAAAATTTGTCCGATTGCTCTTCCCGAATACATATCTGGATAAGATTTTCCTCTGCCTCTTCTTGGCCATGCATTGACTGCACTACGCCATCTTCTACATTCCCCATATACTTAATATTAAGATAATCCCTCAGGGCTGGTATCTTATCGGCAACCTCAACAAAGATTCTCTGCATCTGAGTGCCATAAGGGCAATAGCTTACTACAAAAGCTTCTAAGGAAGGATTCTCTTCCTTTCTTAAAGTTTCACAACTGACTGCTTTTTCTTCTTCTTTCTCCTCTTGACTTTGAAGAAGCATTACATCGCTACCGTAGGGAAAGAGCATTTTCCCATCAAGGGTAATATAAGAATAATAAGAGAGCTCCGTCCCGTCTATATTTAGTTTAATTTTATAGAGGCCATTTTCCAAAATTGGCCCTTCGCTCAAAGAGGCTGTACTCTCTCCTTCCAAGATCTCTTCATTAAGATAATTAACAACATCTTCCGATAATTTTTCCGGTGAAATCCTTTCCTTCATAAAA
>JAGYMG010000022.1 GCA_018400675.1 bacterium | reverse complement strand
AATTTCTTCAAAAATTATCAGGGAGTTCAGCTGCTTTAAGGGATTTGGAAATTATTGTCAGGGAGTTTATAAATTCAGAGGCTCCGGGCAAAACATTTTTGAGCGGCCGAAAGAGGGCTTTAGAAAACCAGTTGCTGAAACCGCTAAGGGCCTTGCGGGATAATAAGGATGTAAACCTTACGGCGGTTTTGGCGGAAAGATTCGCGGAAGTTATTATCGGGTTGTCGGCAAAAAAGATTGAAAAATCGAATTTAAGCGTATTGGGTATCAAAGGAGTCAAAGATCTTTACGGTAAACTCGATATTATAAAAGGGAAAGAAATAACAGGTTTAACCGGCCGCCAAAAAGGAGTTAAATCAATTGGCCTGAAGGAAGGTAGTGGGCATAAGGAAAAATTGGAAACATTAGTAAGGTTAATGAATCAATTTGTAAAAGAGTTAGAAGGTGGGAAGTATAAAAGTATTTTTGGCGATAAAATAACGTCTATGGGAGATAAACAGCTTGAAGTTATATTAACTTCTTTAATCAGCGGCAGGATAGGAATTCAGCAAGGCGGCGGCTTAGGTAAGACGGAATTTATTATCCCGGCAATTAATTTATTGGGTGTGCGCTTAGCCAAAGGAAAAGAAAAAGTTTTACAGGGAACGGGCAAGCAATACGTTCAATTTACCCAGCCGGGAATTATGGGCCCCTTGGCAGAAAAAGCCGGGCCAAATAAACTGGATACAGTTACTTTCTTGGGCGAGAAGATACAAGTTTTAAGGGTTGAAGGCACCCGGGGGCCAAAAGAATTAGAAAGACAAATAAAGGATATAAAAGAAGCTGATATCATTTTAGCCCAATCGGATTTCCTTTCCGGATTAAAGCTTGCTTTACAAGTTCAAAAGGATAAGTCTCTTAGGGGATTGGTGAACGAAGCTTATCGAGAAATAACCGGCAGAAAGTCAATGGCTACTTTTGACGAGGCGCATTTTCTGCCTACTTCTGCTCCTCTGGTCTGGGGGGTTAATACCCGGCCGGTCAGTTCAACCCGGGAAGGCAAGGATTATATCAAGACAGCGCTTAAAGTAGCTGAATTTTTAGAGAATAAAGGTTATATTCATCGAGAAGGGGATAAAAAAGGTTATCTTACTCAAGAAGGAAAAAATGCGATAATACGCCGTTCCCAGGAGGGCGATGGAGTCTGGAAAGAGGCCAGAAGAAAAGAATTTTATGAACAGTTTCAAGCTACTTCTCCCGATAAAGAAGTTTTGGCAAAATTTGAAATAGTACTTTCGGGATTTGCCCAGGCGCTTTCCAGAGAAAAGGGTATCCATTACGGATTTGGAAGGGAAAAAGGAGGCAAAGCCTATCCCTATCATCATAACAATCCGGCGATGAATATGCATTACGGGACAAGAGCCGAGGCTTTAGCTATGGAGGCTGTAGCCGGATTAAGGCATGTTAATAATGCCAACAGCTCCGTTTTAAGGGAATTACTTAACAAGGTTCAAACTTCTCCCCGTTCTATTCGCGTTACCCAGTTGGAAGTTGCAAAGGATTTTTCAAAGGTTTTATTTTTAACGGCTACTCCCGAGAAGCTGGATTATTGGAGTAAAATTTTTGGAATTCACATAGACAAGAGTATCGGCGCAGATCAAAATAGATTTCCCTGGAAGAAGATTGTAGGAAATATTCAGCAGGTAGAAAGTGTTGAAAAATTGCCCGGTATTACCGGTATCAAAAGCAATAAAAATATTGTAGTAGTCAGCGATTTGACTACGGTTAGCCGCGCTGCCTTAAGAAAACAGGTTTTATCTCTGGCCTTGGAGAAGAAATTAAATAAAGTGTATATCCCTAATTCCCGCGGTGACTTTACTGTTTATGCTTTAGAAGGCAATCAATATGTTTCGCAAAAAGGAAGGGGAGGAAGAATCACAAATGACCAGGCCAGGGAAGTATTGCTTAAATCTGAGAAATCTATGGTTTTGCTTGATTTAGCCAGAAGAGAGGGTTTTGATATGAAGACCAACGCTTCAACCGGACGGTCCCAACAAAGTGATACCCAATTTATCGTATTGGCAGATAAGTCCAGCAATAAAACAGATATCGTTCAGTCAATTAACCGCGCCCGCAGCCCTCAAGAAAGGGAAGCTGCTATATTGGTGAGGTTAAAAGAAAAAGGTAAGCAAGATATTCCAAATAGGTTGGTGTTAAGAGAGTTGACAGAAAATGAAAAAGAGATGAAAAACCAGGCGCTATACCGCAGTTTACATGATTCTCTGCAAGAAGGTGTTAATCATATATTTGAGCAAATGATAAGAAACAATTCTTCCGATGCCAGAGCAGTATATAAAATGAAAGATCAATTTCAGAACGCGCGGGCCGAAGCGCCCAGGTTCGGCAGAGAAGAAAGAGAAGTATCTGAACTGCTTAAAGGGGACATAACCCATATCAAGGCACTTCTTTTAGGGAACAAGGAAGCAGGAATTAAACCTATTTTGACCACCCGTTTGTTTGTCCCGGGAAGGAGCGAAAAAAGCAATTTATTTGCAAGGCTGAGTGGAGAAAACAAGGAGTATATTAGGGCAATCAGGGATTATCTTAACAAAGCAGAAATTAATCCGGCAGATAAGCGGCCGGGAGAAACTAACCAGCCGTTACTTAAGGTTCGTTTTGACCAGGTGGTTGCGCGGATAAACAAGAACTATTCCCGCGACGAGCTTTCAAAAAAGGTTAGCACCGGCGGCAGCCATTCCGGGTTATCTTCAAGAGAAGGGCTGGTTGTGGGCCAGGTTAGAGAATTTTCTTCCAAATTAGAAAAATTAGGGTTATCGGGAAGAAAGCCGGCCCGGGAAGAAATAGTAAAAGCTATAAGAGACGCAGAATCTCAGGGGTTAGATGCCGGCGCTGCCGAGTGGAACAAATTCATTACTTCTTTACTGCCGGCTGTTAGTCAGTTGCCGGATGATTTAAAGCAGGCTGTAACCGGTTTAGAAGGCGCGATAAGCCCTGCCGGAGAAGTAAACGGTTTTCAGCTTCCCACTCTTTTATTAAGCCGGGGGAGTGATTACGGCTATGACGGCCAAGCAGCCAGCTTACCTCAGGCTTTAGCCGAGTATCACGGCCTTAGTCCTGAGCAAAAGGAACTATTTGCCTTATACGGGGCAATACAAGGCCTGCAAGCTCAATTAGCCCAGCCTGATTTTGTTCTTAGTGCCGAAGGCCTTAACCGAATAGCTAATCCCTATACCCAATTAAATAGCAATATTTTACCTACTCTTTATTTTGCGGTAAGTCCGAAGTTTGACTTAGAAGGTTCGGCACAGGCCGCGCCGAAATTACAGGCCGCGCTATCAAAAGCCGGAGCCGGGCAGATAAGCCTGGATAAGTTAGCCGAACTTACCCATTCTGAGAAAGATACCGAAGTTTTAGAATATTTGAAACAAAACGCCTCTGGCACCTATGAAAAAATTGTTGCTTCCAAGAAAATAAAACGGTTAATTAATATTGTTGATAGCCAGGCCGGCCTTAATGAGCAGGTATCTTTATCCCAAGGTGAAGGGCTTTTGACAAGGACAGCGTTAGGAGCCGGGAGTTGGTTTACCGAAAAGGTTTTTCAACAGAGGTTAAAAGCGGTTGGCCGCAGCGAATTGTCAGGTATCGCTGATGAAATAGGAATTAGTGAACCAGAAGTTGTTTCATTGCTTATGCCTCAGTTAGCGCAGGCGGCCATTGATAACTACGGTTATATAGATGAACTTGAAAAAACAGGCTATAAAAAATTTAATTTAGCCGGGATAAACGAATTATTTACCGATAGAAGCCTTGAGGGAGATTTATCTAAGGCGTCTAAGGCAGGCAAAAACCTCTCGAAGTTAGCCTCTGACTTAAAAGGCTTGATATCTGCGCCTGCTGCCCCTTCTGATTTTGAAGGAATTGGTGAACTAAAGGCAAAAGAAATATTTAATAAATTAGTAAAGAGTGGTTATATCGACAAAAAAGGCGGGATTACGGGGCCGTTTATGAATTTGGCAGACTCTTCTGATATGGATTTAGAAGACGTTGATGAAACGCAAAAGGCTAAAATTTACGATATTCTAAAGAGCAAGGCTGGCATAAATAAAAGCTTAGCTGATTTTCGTACCATTTCCGAAAAATATGGCGTTGGCCTTGATTTAGCCTTAAAATTAAGTTTTGGTTTCAGCACTATAAATGCAAATCTTCTTAACCAGATAAAAGTTAATAATTATCTAGCCGGAGTGATCGGCCGTTCAGCCGGCGAAGGGAAGGTAGCGGTTCTGGCTGAAGTTGGGATGCCGGGGGATTCTTCTTTAGGCAGGGATATCGTAGAAGTTGATAAGGAGAGTTGGGAGAGTTCTAAGGAAGAGTGGATATGGCTAGGCAGTGATAAAGGTATATATATAAAGAAGGCAGGCGCTTATCAGGTAGGCGAAGGGGTATTGCCGGTAAGTTATCTAGAAGGTATTGAAACAAGTAGTTTTAAGAAAAAAGCAGTAGAGTTTGCTGCGGAAAATATAGCGGCAAACGTGCCTCAGCAAAGTTTAAAAGCTTGGTTAAATTCAGATATCGCTCTAGCACCGTTTTCTACCGCTGCTCAGAAAGCAAAAATTATGCCGGAAGTAAATCAGGTTGAGCAAGCAGCAGTTGATATTTTTAAAGATTTGGCTGGGGGAAGAAATATATATAATGAAGAGAACTGGGTTAGAAAAGAGTTAAGGGATAAACTTACTATTTCTGTTAAAAACAGAGAAGAAAGAGAGGAGAGGAAGAAACAAATTGCAGAAGCGAAATCCCAATCCACTTCTTATCTGGTTGATTCTTTGAATCGACTTCTCGCAGAAACCGGGTTAGATGAGGCTGAGTTTCAAAGAAAAAGTCAAGTGTTAATTATTGCGCTTGCAAGCCGGGCCGGAGAAGACAACTTGACTCAATGGTTAAGGGGGAATAAATCGATTATTTTAAAAGAAAACGGCGAGAAAATAGAGGCTAGTGATGATATTTCAATGCAGGCGGTTAGTGAGATTATCCTTACCTATATAAAAGAGAAGAAATTTGCTGATCAGGAAGCTTTAAATCAATGGAAAGAAGGCTTAGAGAAAGAAGCTCAAAAAGGGCTTTCCAAATATAAAGACGAGGGACAGGAAAGGAGAACAAAGGCGCAAGCGCGGTTAGATTTAGCGGTTTCCTTTGTTTCTTATAACTCCGGGTTAGGCGCGGCAATTAAGGAAGTTGAGGCTAAGATGGCTCGGCTGGGTGATCTAGATAAACAAAGAAACACCGGCGGGCTTGGAAAATTTGAAAGATTAGCCGGCGGCAGGCTCTATGACCGGGTAGTTGCTATTACTCAAAAATATATTGACGGCTTAGTTCAAGCGCATACGGAATTAGAATCTTTACGTAATGATTTGATGAATGCTGTAGGAGAAAAAGTTAAAGGACAGCGCGAAATTACCTTTGCTGGTTGGCTTCTTAACAGAGTAAAAAATGAGGAAGAATTAAGCTCTAAGCTTAAACAAATAGCGCGCATTGTTAACAGCGGGCTTCAAAAGATAGGTGTAAATATAAGCGAAGAGGAATTGTTTACAGCGCTAAATAAAGAAGTTGATGGTTGGCTGGAAGATACCCAAGCTCTAAAAGATGATTCAGAAATCTATCAACAAGTAAAGCAAAAATTTGGATTGGATGATGCTTTATCTATTTTTGATTTAGCCAGGCAGTTAGATACAAAGTCATATCAGGCTCAACAAAGAGAGCTGGAGAAGCGCCTGTTTGATGAAAAGTTTGGAAATATTGCTTATGTAAATAAAATAATGGAGGAGAAGGCAGGTGCTAAAACCCAGTTATTACCTGAAGACATAAAAGCTCAGGTTACTCCCTGGGCGCGGTTTTTTGATGTTCGGGAAGGTAACGAATATGGAGTTAGCGCTCACAATCAACAGCCTGAGACAAGTAAAGATAAATACGCTCTTTGGTTTCCTAGCCAGGTAGATCCATATCTCAATTTCCGCTTTAATATTAAATTATCTAATCCTTGGAAGTTAACCAAAGGACGCAATAACTTGATTGGTCAATTTAATATAGTCCATGAGTTGTTTCATTTGGCCAGCCATAAAAACGGTTTGTATATTGATGAACAAGGTAATGTAAATCGTGATTTTTCTATTGGAATAGGAAGGACCGAGAGTATAGCAAGGTGGCTTTCTCTGGAAGCTATGGCTGGTTTGTCAATATTTAGGAAACCCGCTGAAAGAGGAATTTTCCTTGGCTTAGGCGATGGAGCTATTCAGAATGAGTTTAATCAACTTACCAGCCATGCTTTAACTAATCTTGCTTATTCAGAATTACTTGGGCAGGCGGTTTATTTAGGCAGGTTTAAAGGGTTTAGCGGCCAAGAAAACAAAACTTACCGGGCAAATATAGAGTTAAGGGAAAGATTAAAAACTAGAGATGCAGGAGAGTTTGCTTCTTCCTCGGTTGGAAAAGAAAATGTCATGACTAAAGTTTTTCAGAGCTTGTCTGGTATAAAAGTATCTAAGCAGAGTTCAAGCAGCTTGAGGTCTTTATCTGATTACAAGAGATATATAATTACCCCTATAGCAGCGGCAGTTGGCTTAGCGGCAGGTACCGAACTTTTTGTTGAAGGCGATCTTATCAGAAACTTATCTACTATGGGATTTAAGGAGTATGCTTTGGCAGCCGGAGCCACGGGAGCTTTATTGTGGCATGAGAAAGCGTCTAATGCGTTAGGGTTATTAACGGGAAGAACTACTCGCTTTGGCGACGGTATCCTGTTATTAGAGCGTGGCTGGTCCGGCCTTTTAAGGGAAAAAGGTGTTTTAAAGGTATTAGGCTTAGAAAATACTAATATAGGCACCTCGTTGCGGCCGCACGTATCTCTTTCTACCACTGACAGAAGGCAATTGGTACGGGGGCTGACAAAAGGCATCGCAGAAATTAAGGAAAAGATTCCCGAATTGCGTAATAGAGGATTTAAGAGATTAGTAGTTGAGACCAACATACCTTCTTTATTAAAGTATGCCAAAAAACAAGGTTTTGTGGAACAGAGATCTAATTCTCCCCGCCCGTTATTAAACAGATATCTATTATGGTCCTTAAAGGGCGAAAAAGGTAAAGTTCCTACATTGGTTATGGAGTTTGATAATTCAAAAGTAATAAAGAGTATAAAAGATAGAGAAATTTTAGGCCAGTCATCTCTTATTAAGGAACGAATCGAGGAAGGATTTAGAAGGGTAAAAGAAGTTGTTCCCTCCGGATATCTTGATGATATCAATAAAGTGAGTGTTGGAGGAGGCAGCCTACTTTCGCTAATTTTTGGAAAAGAGTCTTTTTCTGATGTAGATTTAATCTTTTCCAAAAATATTTCCGAAGAAAATAAGGATTACCTTGAGCAAGTATTTTCTCAAGAATTTGGAAAATTAGGCATAGAAGCAGATTTCTTAAGACAGGAGACAGTATATAAGAAAACTACATTGGAAAAAATTAAATGGTATCCATTAGAAGGTATAGTTCAGGGAGCGCCTCAATTTTTAGAAGATGCCAAAAATAAAACTATAGCATTTGTTTCTTCTGAGGCAACCAGAGAAAGCTCAGAAGAGGCTACAATTAATTTGGATCCGATAGATAACGTTTTAAGGGCGGTTAAAATATTGGCAAGGTTTGATAACAGCGGTTTAGTCTATAAATATTCCAAAGAGAGGTTTATCGACGAATTGAGAGAAATGACAGCGGCGGCTAGAAACCAACTTGAGAATGATTTAGGAAAAGTTAATTTAACCTTTGAGGATTTACAGAATAGTAGCCTATCAAGAGCGATTGCTCCATCAATTGAAAATCAGCTAAAGAAAATAGCATTAGCCGGCAAAGAATACAATGGTTTAGAAAGAGAAGAGATTAATAAGGTATTTGAAAAGACAGGCTTAAACGATTTGATTGGTCAATTAGGCTTAAATGGGAACGAAAAAGACCAGATACCGGCTAATACCGTATTTCCAGAAGCGCCATTTAAGGCTTTGCCGCAGATACCGCAAATGCCATTGCCGGCTAGCGGTTTTATGCCTTTATCTAGCGCCGGTTCTTCCAGTTCTATGCAATTTACCCAATATATCCGTAGTTTAGATAAAGTTTCAGACCAATATCTGCGGCCTGATAAGCCAACTAGGCAGCGTGAGGATTCTTCACCGATTCAACTAGCCTTATCAGGCATAAGTAATACGGTTCGCGGCCCAGGTTCACCTGGAAGAAATGTGGTCCGCCGCTCTCATGGCCTTCATGAGCGGATGGATCAGAAGATAAGCGAAGGCAAAGCTAGAA
>JAGYMG010000021.1 GCA_018400675.1 bacterium | reverse complement strand
ATCGGCTAACGACTGATTAAAAGAAATCATGCCTTCTCTGCGCGAAGTACTGATAATCGCAGGTATTTCATGAATTTTATTCTCCCTTATCAGATTACATATAGCTGGACTGGCCATCATGACCTCACAGGCAGGAATAAACTCGTTAAGATTTTTAGCTGGTAATAACCGCTGAGAAAGAACACCTAGGAGGGAACCAGATAATTGAGCTCTAATTTGATTTTGTTGAGAGGAAGGAAACACATCAACTATCCTATGGATAGTCTGGCTGGCTGAATTTGTATGGAGAGTAGCAAAAACTAAGTGACCCGTTTCAGCCGCTGTAATAGCTGTAGCAATTGTTTCCAAATCTCTTAATTCTCCAACCATAATAATATCCGGGTCTTGTCTTAAACTGGAACGCAGAGCCCGGGCAAAACCAAGGGTGTCCTTATAAACTTCCCGCTGGTCAATAACAGACTTGTCGTCTTTAAAAACATATTCTATTGGATCCTCAATAGTAATGATATGCTCTTTACGATTGTGATTAATTTCGTCTATTAAAGAAGCTAATGTCGTTGACTTTCCCTGAGACGATGCTCCTGTTACCAAAACAAGACCATAGGTAGCCTCCGTAAAAAGGTGCAGGGTTGAGGGAAGATTTAGATCCTCGATCGTTTTGATTTCAGAAGGGATAAACCGTAAAGCAATACTAACCATGCTCCTTTGGCGGAAGATACTCACTCTTAGCCGAGCTCTGTGATTAAAGTCATAGGCAAAATCAATTTCTTTTTCCCTCAGAAATTTTTCTTTCTGCTTTTCAGTCATTAAGCTGTAAGCCATTTTTTCAGCTAATTCAGGAGTAATCTTATCTTCCTTGTCCAAGGATATAAGGTTCCTGGTTATCCTCAAATGAGGAACATGATCCACAGTAATATGAAGGTCAGAAGCATTCAGCTCAATAGCGATTTCCAAGAGACTCCTTAGTTTTTTTTCGATATTCATACATTTATTACAAATTACTTTATGCCTGTTCAATCACTCTCATTATTTCTTCGGGCGAAGTTTCTCCCTTTAATATCTTTAAAACACCGTCTCCCTCTAAGGTAATCATATCTTGAGCTTTGGCTTCTTCTAATATTTTTTGTTTGGTTGGTGTACCAATAATTATCTGGGTAAGTTTATCAGTCATTTCAATGGTCTCAAAAATACCTGTCCGGCCAATATATCCCTTATGGCCGCACTTTTCACACCCTTGGGCCTGATAGACATAGAGAGGGTCAGAGATCTTAACTGTCTTTCTAATTTTTTCCGGCATACGTTTAATAGCATCCAGAATAAACTTCTTAACCTTACCAGTTGCCTTAACCTTTTTCCGACAGTGAGGACACAGCTCCCTTACTAAACGCTGACTAATAGCTAAAGCCAATGTTGGTGGGATAAGAAAAGGTTTGATGCCCATATCAATAAGTCGGGGGACAACATCGGCAGCCGTATTGGTGTGGAGAGTGGAAAGGACTAAATGTCCTGTCAAAGCAGCATGAATTGCCAAGTTAGCTGTTTCTTCGTCCCTAATCTCACCCACCATAATAATATCCGGGTCCTGCCTTAATATCTGACGGAGTCCTTTAGCAAAGGTATAACCAATATCTGGTCGCACTTGGGATTGATTTACTCCTTCAATAAAATACTCCACCGGATCCTCAAGGGTAACAATATTCACTAACTCTGTATTTAATTCTTTTAAAACAGAATAAAGTGTTGTTGTTTTTCCAGAACCAGTTGGACCGGTGACGAGAATCATGCCATAAGGTAATTTTGAAGCTCTCCTTAATTTTTTAAAATTAGTCTCCACTAAACCTAATTCCCCTAAAGTCTTTAATCCTTTCTCTGGGTCTAACACCCTTAAAACCACTTTTTCTCCTAGGGTGGTTGGGAAAGTAGAAACACGAAAATCAATCTTTTTATCTGTTACCTCAGATCTAAACCTTCCATCTTGGGGTATTCTGGTTTCATCAATTTTTAATCTGCTTAAAATTTTAATTCGGGCAACAATAGCCGAGTGGACACGTAAAGGAAGTAAAAGAGAGGAGTGAAGAATACCGTCTAATCTATATCTAACTTTTAGGTTTTTTTCAGCCGGCTCAATATGAATATCCGAGGCTTTACCTTCAACTGCCTGCCTTAAGATAACACTGACCATCTTAATAACCGGAGCTTCTTCAACTAAACGGTCGGAAACTTTTTCTTTTTTGCCTTCTTCCTCTCCTTTTATTTGTGTTCCTAAAGTCTCAAGGGCCTGCTTCATTTCCCTCTGAGGGGCATGATAACGAGTAAGATATTTCTTAAATTCAGAAAGGGTAATCAGGCATACTTCGTGCTTAAGTTTATGCTGGCGACTTAAAAACTTTAAAGCTTCTTGAGCCTGAAAATTTTCGGGATAAACCATCCCTACACTAAAACTATTTTGCTTTTTTTCCAAAGGAATCATCTTATAATAATTAGCCGATTCCTTGGGAATAAGCTCTAAGACCTCAGGAAAAATCTTTTCTGGATCTATCTTTTTAAGAGGAATTTTAAGAGCCTGGCTTTTAATTTGGAATAGATCTCCTTCAGGTAGAATATTATTCTCTATGATGATCTCTTCTATGGTCCTATTTTCTTTTTCTGCCTGTTTTTTTATTCCATCAGTCTTTTTCTGATCGAGAACGCCTCTTTTTTTTAATTCCTTGATTAACTCCATAAATAAATGGGCTCTTCAGCCAAAGGACAATATTAATATTAAAAAATTAATTGCTGATACTCTCAAAAGGATTCTCTCTGCCTACTTCTTCAGGAAGAAGAATCTCTTCAAAAGGTTTCAGGTTATTCAACTGGTCACTCTTAAGTACGTCATAATTAATCCTCACGGCTGGGAGCAGATTAGGCAAAATTGGAAAGTCTAATTCTGTTTTGAGGTAAAATTCTCGCACCCCAATAACAGCAGCAATAACTAACAATGCAAGGGCGATCAATATTGTTTTTTTTGTTTCTCCGTTTTCTTGTTCAGCCATATAATTAGTAAGAATAAAATTGTAATGACATATGCAAAGAAGGAATTTCTTCGCTAGCCACTATGCTAATATCTTTAATTTCAATTAAACGAGCAGACTGTTCAAGTGCTTCTATAAAAGTCTTAAAATTATCGTAATAGCCAGAAACTTCTATTTCAGCGCCACTCTCTAAAACACCTTCGGGTATTTTTTGTTCCTTTTGATCTGTTGTATCCTTTCTAGTCCTTCCTGACGCTGTCCCAGCACGCGGAAGCGAGACCGAGATTGTTTCCAAAAAGACTCCTGACTCCGAGCTTGCTAATTGTAAGAAATTAGCCACTCCAGCAAGAGAAATTTTATCAGGCAAGGCTGATTCTATTTTATTTAGATTCTCTTCATAATTCTTTAATTCATTAAAATGATCTTTGATTTCTCCGTAATAATTCTCAACATTTCTTAATTCCAACTCTCTTTCTTCAAGATCTTGATTGGCTTTGTCCAAAGCGTTATACTCCGGCATTATCAAATAAGCAAAAACCAAGAAACTAATGAATAAAAAAATCGGAACAATAAAAGACTTATTCATTATTAACAGTTCCAGGGTCGAGGGAAAAATTTATTTCAAACTCTATTCCCCCCTCTTCCCCTAAAGAAAGATTAATTATCTTAGGCTCAAGAACACTATTATTATTTTCTAAAATAAGCATCTGTTCGGCTAGAATTTTAAAGTTTTCTGTTTCTCCTTCCAAGTTAATTTCTCCTGTTTCTTTTGTTAAAGATAGCTCAGCCAGAGTAACCCTTTTATGAATTAAGCTTTCTAAAAAATTAAAAAGGGGATAAACTTCTTTTCGCTTAGCCAAGAGAACAGAAAAATCGTCTATTTTTTTAGCATAGCGAAAGACTTGATCCTCTGTTGCCTTATCTCTATTATTTCTAATATTTAAGGTTTCTGTCTCTATTGCTATTACCTCTTCTTTTGTTTCTCCAACCTGAGATCTTATCCAGAAATATCCAGCTATCGAAGCTACCAGAATAAGGATGGAAAGAAATAAAAGAAAATTGACAAAAAAGGACGACTGTTTTTCTTCTCTTGGAATTAATTCTTGAACCATATTTTTTTATTTTCCTACGCCTCTTAAGGCTAACCCCAAAGAGATAGCAAAGGAAGGCCCAATTTTTTTAAGTTGGTTTTCCAGTAGAGGGTGATAGGAAACATTAGAAGCATAAAAAGGATTGGAAATATAAATATCTTTTTTAAGAAAAACCTTAAAATATTCTTTTAAACCAGGCAGACAAGAAGCTCCACCAGTAAGAATAACTTTTTTTACTTTCTCTCCCTCTTTCTGATAAAAGTTCTGAGTGACCTTATCAATCTTCTGAAAGATTAAATCAACCTGAGGCCGAAGAAGAGGAAAAATTTCTTTATCCCGTGGATCTAATCCTGTTTCTGATTTAATTCTTTCCGCTTTAGGCCAATTAATATTTAAGGATTGGCTAATTACTTTTGTGAAATCATTTGCCGAAATATCGAAACTGTGGCTTGTTCTTAAGAATCCGTTTTTGACTATACTCATTGTTGTTGTCGTATAACCAATATCTACCAAACAAACCGGCTCTTCTTTTCCAACTTCATTTACTGAAGAACGTGTCAGAGCAAATATTTCTGATTCCAGTCCCTTAATATTTAAATTGCACAAAGAGGCTAATCGCTGATATTGATGAATTACCTTAGTCGGCACTGCAATTAAAAGAATTTTATGGTTAACCACCTTACCCTTTTCTTTCTTTGTTTTTATCTCTTGCCAGTCAAAGACAACATCGGAAAGAGAGAAAGGGATATGATTGCGGGCTTCAAACTCTACTGCCTTTGACAGCTCTGACTTTGTCATCGGCGGTAATTCAAAGGTAGTGAAAAAAGTAGAAAAATCAGGGATTGAAATAAAAACATTCCTCTCTTTTATTTTGCTCTTTTTAAGCAAGTTCTTCAGAATATTCCCGGCCTTATCACTTAAAAGGAGTAAACTCTCATCGCTGAAAACCTTAAGAAAAGAATCTTCCTGAGAAGGGAATTGGAACTTAAGATAATTCTTTAGGTGTTTATTTTTGCCTAAACGAGAGAGGTGGACAACCTTAATAGAAAAACTTCCGATATCAATACCGAGACAGCTTTTATGAAAATTAGCAAAAGGATTTAGAGACATGATAATCTATTCTATGTTATTCTAATAATAGCATGAAAGCTTTTTTAAGAAAAACCCTACAGTCAATAAGAGAATACTTCCTTGAAATGCTCTTCCCCCGCACCTGTCTTATCTGTGGTAAAGCAGGTGATTGGATTTGTTATGACTGCTTAACGAGTATTGAGATTATAGAATATCAGTACTGTCCTTTTTGCAAGAAAAGGGTTTTCCAGGAGGGAACCTGTTCTCAACATAGGAATAAAAATTTAAACGGTCTTTTCTTCGCTGTTTCTTATCAAGATAAAATCATCCAAAGATTGATCAAACAATACAAGTATCCTCCTTTTCTCAAAGAACTCTCTTTTTATTTTGCTTTTCTAATAATAGCACATTTCCTAGCAAGTGAAAACAAAATAATATTAAAAGATAAAGCTAGTAGTTTAATAATTCCTATTCCTCTAAACATCCGCAAAATAAAATGGCGGGGTTTTAATCAGTCTCAAGCAATAGCTCAATTATTATCAGAATATTTAAAAATTTCTTACTCCTTTAATAGTCTTATCAAAACAAAAAAAACTTTATCCCAAACCGGATTAGACCGAGAAGAACGAGCAAAGAATATAGCTAATTCTTTTCTAATAAAAAATCACCAACTAATAAAAGATAAAACGGTCTTCTTAGTCGATGACGTAGTCACTACCGGAGCTACCATGGAAGAAGCAGCCCGGGTTCTAAAAGAAGTCGGAGCAAAAGAGGTTTGGGGTATCGCTTTAGCTCGGGAATAATTAATTATTAATTTTTAATAAAGCAGAAATTAAAGTCATCACCTGTGCCAATATTAGCATTACCACCACCAGTAACATAATGGAGTGGGTCGCCAGAACCACCAGCCAGATTTTTTAACCCAAATCTCTCTTCTAACATATCCTTAGCCCATTGGGTTTCCAAACGGTTTATTGAGATGCACCACTGCCCCTCACAACAATGGGCAGAGTCCCAGCCGTAAAAAAAAGCATTATCACTATTGTCACTGCAACTAGTCTCACTATCAAAAGGATCCTCAATTATAACACTCAGAAAGCCCGATGAGACTAAATCGTCTTTAATGTCACTGGGGCACTGGGAGCTAATGTGCACACCACCTGTATCTTCTTCACCGGGATAAACACCATAGGCAATTTTATACTGCTCCATGATATTATAAAAGGTATTTATATCCTGAATCCTCTGGACGTCCCGAGCCTTCTTTTGGCCCCCCTCAAAACTAATAAAAACAATACTGGACAATAAGCCGATAATAGAAATAACTAATAATAATTCTATTAAGGTAAAACCCTGTTCTTGATTCATAAATTATCTATAATCATCAGGCAACTCTCTCCCCCCATAACCTGTTGAAGGGTCATATTTAGTTCCTTCTATATCCCCTCCGGAACCAAAAGAGAAAAGAATTAAAAAGACAGAAGCAAGCACTAAAATAACGACAATAATAATTAACACTAAATCTGCTTGTTTCTCATCTTTTATAAAACCCCCTGAATTATTTATAAGAAAATTAGAAATCTTTGACATGTTAATAAAGTTAAATACTTTTCTTTATTTTAACTCTTTTATTTTAAAAAACAATAATCTTGGACCCAAGCATTTTATTATCTGGCATATATTAAAGATAACTCAAACAAATTTTCGTTCTCGCCATGCTCAATAAGGCGATTTCCTCTGGCTTTAAAAATATCAACTGGCGGAGGGTGCAGGATTCGAACCTGCGCGGGGATAACCCCACCGGTTTTCAAAACCGGCGCTTTAAGCCGCTCAGCCAACCCTCCTCTCTATTGAGGCAAAAAATAAAGAAGAAAGAAAAAGAAAAAAAAGAGACCTATTATTGATAGCAAGACAATTCTCCACCTTCTCTCTTGGAAAGATAATTCAGACCAGTCTTTCTCTTCACGGAAACTTGTTATACCAACGACGAGAAGAAACAAGCCTATCCAGCTAAAATCATTTTTCCCAAGATAGTCTGAAAAAGAAAAGAACAATATGATTATGCCGGTCAAAGCCATAATCTCAGCCAAAATCTTTTTCTCTTTTCTGGGTCCTACATTTTTAACCATAAGCTAATACTATCTGGCGGAGAGGGTGGGATTCGAACCCACGCGGGGATAACCCCAACACATTAGCAGTGTGTCGCTTTAAACCGCTCAGCCACCTCTCCATTGTCCCGTTATTTTAACACTAAAATATCCCAAAATCAACTTGAGGCAGCCTTATTTTTATGATATTTTAAGGGAGATGTCCCCATAGCTCAATGGATAGAGCGCATCCCTGCGGAGGATGATATGGAAGTTCGAATCTTCCTGGGGACACTCATAATATATCTCTAAAACTTACCTTAATTAAAAAAATCATCTCAATAAATTTCAGAGATGATTTTTAATTATAAGTATTTTTATTCTCCTCCTGTTTCTTCTTCTATCTCTTCCGGCTCTATTTCTCCCTCAATATTTTCTTCCCCGGACTCTATTTCTTCTATTTTTCTCATTATACTTTCTTCTCCCGGGCTCAACCTCAAGGCTTCTTGAAACTCTTTTAAGGCTTCCTCTTTGTTGCCTATCCTCTGATAAGCTAGACCTAAAGAATAATGAGCATTGGTATAATTCGGAGCAATCTTTAAAGCTTCCTGGAATTGAGCTATAGCTTTGTCTGTCTGCTCGCTATTATAATAAACCCTTCCTAAGTGGAAAAGAATCTCCTCGTAAGGATAAATTTTAGCAAGGTTTTCCAGTCTCTCAATAGCTTTTTCCATTTCTCCTTCGACTTCATTGATTAGACTTAATTCTAACCCAGCATAAGGATAATTCGGTTTTAATCGCAGAGCTTCTTCAAAAAGTCTCTTGGCTTCTTCTTTATCTCCTTCTTCCAGCTTTAGTTTGCCGAGCTCGGTTAAAAGAATTGGATTGTTAGGTTCTAATCTAAGGGCTTCTTCAAAGTTCTTGATTCCATAGTCCAAAGAACCTTTGACCATACCTCTGATATCCCTATAGATAACTCCCAAAGTTTCTCTGGCAGCTACATTGTTAGGGCTTAGGTCAACAGCGGCTTTTCCTTCCTCAACAGCAGAAGCAATTGTTTCTACCATTACCTGGTTATCAGGCTGAGAACTGTTTTTTTCTTTAAGAAACTCTCCTAAATAAGCTCTGGCCAAAACAAGGTGGTAGGTTGAACGCTTTGGGGCAGTCTGACTGGCTTTTTCCAGCTGCTCAAAATTATTATCTGGACTTAGGAGCCATCAGTGAACCAGTCTTCATCTGACCCAATCTCTCCTAAATATGCCAGCTCCGTCCATTCCGCATCATCTTTATCCTTGTATTCCAGAACA
>JAGYMG010000020.1 GCA_018400675.1 bacterium | reverse complement strand
CCGCCGTATTTTTCGGCCGCCTGGTTAATATTCTTTACCTGGCCAACTCCTTCTTTTTTTCCTTGATAATATCCAAAGAAAGTCATTAAAATTGGCATGATTGCCCAAATGCTCAATATAACTAAGAATACACCAATGCTTGCTATAAAAGGTATAATAATTGTTAACAACCCGCTAATTTCTATAAGACTGATACAACCAGAAATAGTAAAATATAAAACCGGTATTGACCAAATGACAGATAATGCCGATAAAGAAGCGATTAATATTCTACCCATAAACATATGGGATTTAGCAATATCATCTTGGCGTCTATTTCTACCGAAAACTATAAGAGCTAGTGCGCCAGAAATTAACCCTGTACCTAAAGTAGCCACGAAAAGATTAACCTGCGGTAAGATAGGACTTGCTGCAATTAACCCCAGCACTGAACAAATTGCCAAAGGTAATATCCGCATAAATACAGGGAAGGGAATCAAGCTCCTGATATATTCCATAATACCGGTCCGATCATGGTGCGTCTTAAGGCCTAAATCTTGCTCCTTAAGGAAAGCTAGTTTTTCTTTTTTGCCTTTTCCTTCGTGTCTACGCCACATTTCTAGGAATCTACCACCATCAACTAAGAATCTACCACGATTAGTAGTGTCAAATAGTTCGCTAATATCTCTTAAAAGAACACGGTTAGTTTTTACTATTACCTTACCACCCTCTTTCTTTTCATACTCATCCAATAAGAATTTCTCTAATGCATCTACATCACTCTCAATCTCTGCAAGAATGTTTTGCTTGTTACCGCTAGCCATCATTCTGATAGCTTTATCTAAAAGATAATATCGCAATGCAGGAACATTCACTAGCTTAGCAGTTATATTAAGTATTAAGTTCGCTAAAACAATTTGGGCGATATAGTTTTCTTCCGCATCAAATTTATCAAACGCTTTCTTTGCTTCCGAATTCTTACTGCCATCTTCTTCACCGTCAGAAGCTAACCAGTTATATTCTTCTTTGCCAGATCTAAGCCAAGCCTTAAAAGAATCTATATTTATTGGGTGCATGTTGCCTGATCGAACATCTTCTAATATCTTTGCTAGGAGCGCTGTATGTCTATCTTCAATTTTATTTACACCCAAGCTCTTAAGCTCATTTTCAACTTTCTGCTGCAGTCGCTGATTTGTCTTTTTCTTAGGCATTAGCTTGTTTTTCAACGCTGAGTTATCAGGCTGCACCGGCTTACTATCCTCGGCCCGATTTTTTTCTCTTTGAAGTTTTTTATTTTTAAGTGCTTTTGCCCCCCCTAAGCGAAGGCTGGCAAAAATAAGCACAATGACTGCAGCCATTACTCCCAAAACCTTGAGGAAGCCTTCTGACTCACCGCGGAATTCATCTATGGAATCCTGCAAAATCCTTACTGTTTTATCTTCTAATTCACCTGTTCCAAGATTGTAAGTAGCAACAACTGTTTGCCAACGGCCGGTAAAAAAGTTCTTTTCCTGGAAAACATGCTTTTCAGTTCTTCCTTCAAGGTCGTACTTTACATTGAAATCTTTTTTAATTACCTCACCATTTTCGTCTATCGCCTCAACCGGCCTTTCAAATAAATCGTAATTAATATATTCTTCACCGTATATAATTGGAAAAAGATTAGCCGGCCGCAATACCTCTCGTTCATAAATTGCCTCTCTCAATCCTCCGGCAGAATTATAATGTAATTCTTGAAGTAAAGGTTCTAGCTCACTTTGGACACTATAGATTAATTTACCGTCAGCGAATCGGAAGTTAAAAGTGCGGGCAACCCAATTGCTGTCTTTCCAATCATCAACATCCTGCCTTCTTAACCCGAACCAAAAAGATTTAGTGCGATAGGCTTTCTTGCCAATGCCTGTTTCAGAATCGTAAGGATAGGTGTAGCTTCCTTGAGAGAAGCCGAAGCGGTCGTATTCAGGATTAAAGGTTATATCGCGGGGGTTGCCGTAGTTGCCGTTAGCGGGATCTATATTAAGGTCTACCTGAGGATATCCATCTAGGGTTACCTGGTCGCGGCCGCGGCTGCTTCTAATAATTACCTGGCTCTTATAAGCCTCATTGCCGAATACCTGATCGAGAGATGTCTCATCCAAGCTGCTTCCAGAATTGTACTCAACCACCTGAGGAGTAATCCATTTCTTGACAAAAGTAAGCTCGCCGGTTTTATCATCTAAATGGGTATTATTGGAGATAGTATGAATATACCAGCTGTCATCTTCTGGATAAATCAATCGGCCATCACCAAGGTAAAGATTGAAAATGCGGGCCATCCAGCTTTTCAAGGTGTCGGCATCTACAACCCGCACTGTTTTATCTGCAATACCATAACGGCCATAGTTGCCATTATAAAGTAGGATATCTTTTGAAATTAAATTATCTATGTCACTGCCAAAACCAATTTCAGTTAAACGGCCGCCTAACTTAAACTCAAAAGAAGTGCTGGCTAGGCCGTAATTCCCCTGATAATCTTGGCCATAGTCACTTCTCCGGTAGGCAACCTTTACACCCTCTTTAGTAAAATCAAGCATCTCCAGCTCAGACTCACTTTTAACTTTTCCTGTTTCTATAACGGTAGTGGTAGATTCGGTTCCTACCCCTAATACTCTAAGCAAGACTTCCGGATAATCATTGAACTCTCCGTAACTAATAACTTCTCTTGTCTCAGCAGTAAACGCATTGTTGATTGTATCTAAAATATCATCTCTCTCTTGAGGACTCTTAATTAACTTCCTAAACTGTTCTTCTAAATCTCCCTGATACTGGCCTTGAAGTTTTTCCTCTAAAGTTCCTTCTTCTGTCTTTAATTCAAGGTAATACTCGTTTTTCTTAGGTTCATATACCAGAGTCTTACCTAAACCATTCTCTGGGCCTAAGTCAACTGCAATACTGACTAAATCTTCCTTGCTATCAGCCACATATTCTACCCCGCCTAAGGTGTTACCCTGGCCGTCAGAAACCGCTACATAAATACGGTTGTTATCAGGAGTAATGCTAATCAAAGGAGTTTCGCTGTTTCTAAACGCCTGGTAGGAGTGGCCCGTTTCCATTGAAGCTTTACGCGGATTAAACATAGTAATTTTTGCCCAATCCAGATTTTCCGGATCAGGTACGTCAGCACCAGGCAATAAACTTTTGCTATCTCTTAATACCGCCTGTAGACTTCTATCCCATTCTCTGGTATTAGGACTCTCCTGCCATTTTTTAACAAGCTCCTTGTATCTATAAGAATCTGAACGAGAGACGCGATACTTTGCCTTATATCTATCAGTTCCTTCTTTTCTCTCAACTATATATGTATCATAACCTTCTCTCCCATCTTCTCTAACTACTAGAATTTCAAACACAGATTCGTCAATTTTTATTCTGATTTCATTTAAGTTCTCATCAATACCGAAGACCCTAATTATTTCACCGTTTGTATTAATCTGACGCATTAATTCAAACTCTATAGTTCTACCATTTACTTCTAAACTATTTTGGCCAAAATTAACCGCCCAGCCGGATTGATTGGTTAAATGATAAGTATATTCACCGTCTTCTTTATGGAAGTCATTGTAAATGCGGGATGCTTCTATTTGGGAAGAATTATCTATATTTAGATTATTTAGGATTTGTTTACCTAAGACATTGCCGTCTTCGCCTAAATCGACCATGATATTAACAATATTACCCCGGCTATCCAGAGAAGCTTCCATCACGACTTTACCCCAGGCGCCATAACCTACGTATTTTTCGACATTCTTGCCTTCTCTGTCACGAGTATGTTTAGCTACTTTTATCCGCTTAAGCAACTCACCCGATAAATCTCTTATCTCTTTTACCCCTTCTATATCAATTGAATAGCCAACAAACTCTCTTTTTCCTTCTTTGCTTAAGCGGTAACGTTCTGAAGGGCTGTCCTGTTTAAAAATAAGTACATGAGAGTCTTCTATATTTTCTGCGGGATAATAAAATTCGCTGGCAGCGCCGTTTGAAGTTAGGCGCATCAAACTGCCGCCCTCATTTACTACTTGGGCTAACTCAAGGCGGAGTTGGTCATCTTCATAAAGCTTATTATCCTTAATCCATTTAACTGAATCATCAGCTCTTACCAGAAGCAGATAATCCTGATACTGCTTAGCAAGCAGGGCTTCTCCGGCATAGTTTAATTTTATCGGCTTCTTACTGTCTTTATCGATAGTCTGATATAGAGGACGGTATCCTTTAAACAGATAATCTTCTGCCTGTTGAGAATCTCTGTCAGAAGCAGAAGCGTTAAGCTTTAAGATTTCATCTATGCCTTCATTATAGGTACCGGTATTATCTTTATCTTCATACCATAGCCAATTATTGCCTTGCTTAGCTTGTACGGCTTCTGCCTTCTCGCGCAAGTATTCTCTTCCTTCTTTACTGTCGGTAATTGGAGTAATCAGATAGTTGTTTTTAAAATCAGGTTTTTGGATAAAAGCCACTACTTTATTTCCTTCTTCTTTTGTGTTTAGGCCGCTGGCCTGGCTAAAGTAGAGATTGCCTTTATAAAAATCGATATCTCTATCTAGAGTTGATAAGGGGTAAGTAAGTACATTGTCTTTGTTGCCGTTAATGTATATGATATAGGAACCCTTGCTCTGGCCGTCCACCGTAAGCTCGAGAGAACCATTCTCTATTTCATCAACCAGCTCTTTCTCGGTCAGATACCTTACCTGAGTTAAATCATTATCTATTTTCTCCGGCACGGTAAAATGGCTCCGGGAAAGGCCGTTCATATATCTATAAGCTTTTATGCCCGGTTCGTAAGGATAAAATTCATCGGCTTCTTTGGATTTAATTAAAAATGCCTTATAACCTTCTTCTGTCTCTTTAGTATAAAAACGGCCTTCTTTAACGGCGGCTTTTAAACTAACTTCTGAGACTGAGATGTTTTTCTCATCATATACAACACCCCAACTTTCAAGATTACCTCTTCTGGCTTCAAGAGTCTTAATTCCCGTCTCAACCACAGCGAATTTGCCCTGATTGTCTTCGGGCAAGAGAACAAGAGTATCTTCAGATATTTCTATTTTCCCTTCAGATATTTCTATTTTTCCAAGGTAAAAATCACCTTTCTCTTCCCTTATCGGTGTCGCTTCCAACTGCCGGGAAGTTAACTGCCCCACTCTTTTTATCTTGGAAAGGTCTTCTTCTCTCAATAAGCGAGGAAGCTGGTCTTTGGTAATTGCTAACCCGTAATTTGCCAAAGCTTCTTTATAAATCTCTTCTGCTTTCGGCCCCGGAATAAATAACCTTCCATCAGACATCTCTAAATATTTTGCTTTAAATTCATTGGGTAAAGATTTAACCGGCTTAAGGCGGGAAGGCTGCTTGTACTCGCCTTCAAACAATTGAATCGGTGTTTTTAAAGAAGCAAACTGGTCAATCTTAGTTTTTACCTGAGAGGCCTCGATTGGTTTTACCTTGCCTTCTTTTTTCCCTGACTGATAAAGAACTTCTTTATCTAAATCCTGGCCTAAAGATATAACCGGGCCTACAGATAAGCCGAAGCTGTCCCAGTTGATATGTTGTTCTTGATTGTCGCCAACTTCCCAAGTCTCAACCATCGGATAGATAACTTTTATCCAGCGGCCTGTATCGCCCAGAGGCAGGCCTCTTTCATAATCATAGTTACCGCTTGATAAAGCTGCCGATAATATCTTAGCTTTAAGCGGATTCTCTTTTATCTCTTCTCTTTCTTTGGCCTGTTCTTTTCTTTCTAAGCTGTAATCTATGGGAGCCTGAGGTTTTTTGGCGCTAAAGATTACCTCTTTAGATACCTCATGAGTAAAGCCTTGCGGTTTCTTCACCGAATTGATACTGCCATCAGGCTCAACAATCCAGCCGTAGATACTTTCTTTATCTTTAGGTTCAGGATAATCTAAGATTGCGATTGTTTCCTTCTCTACTCCGTCTACCTCAATTAAAACTTTGGTAATCGAAGTTCCGGGACGAATTTTATCTTCTATACCATTTGTGAACTCATAAGTGATATTATCCCCGGCCTTTACCTGATAGGTAGCAACCTCAAGCTGGTTTAGTTGTTTAGCCGAAAGAGGAATGGTTCCGTAAGGAGTAATCAATCTGGTATAAGGTACATTTAAAGTTACCTCTCTTCCATCTACCTTAATGGCCTGTTTGCCGAATTTACCCTCTGAACGCAGCTGATCGATATGAGCCGAGAGCCTGCCCGGGATAACAATATTACCGGTTACCGGATTGATATCGGCTAGTTCCTGAGCTTGTATAAGTTTTCCCTGGCTGTCTAACTCGAAGCTATTATCTTTTGAAAACGGTACTTTCCTTTTAATGGTTAGGCCAGCCTCATAAGGAGACTTATGGATTTTTTCAACGTGGTGAGTCGTAGGATTAATTTTGCCGCCATAGTTATTTAAGCACTCTATCATTGCTGTGACATCAGAGAGATTAACCATACCCGGAATATAGGCGATAGTATTATTTTTTTGCCAAGCCTTGATGTCGCGAAGGAAGGTCTCGGTCTCAAACTCAAAATTTTCTGCCTGGTAATCAGCAGCCGAATAATACATCTTGGCAACCGAAAGAATTTCAGCTTTTTGCTCCTTGCTATCTATTCTCCAAATTATCTGGTAGTGTCCGTCTCTTTGGACCGCATAAAGATAATCGGGATTAGTATTAAGTACAGCTTCGATATAGGCAAGCTTTTGACGAGGCGAAAATACTACAACTCCGTCATAATCTTTAAACGCCATATGGCGGCCGGCAAGGTGTTTTAGGAATTCATTTATACCGTCAGAAGGAAGCTTAAGGTCTAAAGATCCGGCATCATCTTTTATCTCAAGCTGGTTATCTTTGTTAAGGTAAGGGAAAAAGTCATAGCTGCCGTAATCGGTTTCTACTACCGGTAAATTATCGCCAAAAAGCGAAAGATTGATATCTAAACCTTTACGCGCTCCCAGCCTTAACTTAGCTGCCCCTAAATTAACCTCCAATCCAAAGCCTTTTCCGTCTTCATATTTTCCGGCATTCAGAATTCCAAAAAGTCCGTTTCCTTCTAACTCCTTATCGGGGATAATAATCCCGCCGCTTCTTTTAAAGTAAGAGGCGGTAGGCATCTGGATAATATCGACTAGAGCGTCTAAAGCTACAGCATAAGCTAGCGGAGTAACCGAAATAGACGAATCTAAAATACCATAGGTTGCCGTACCTAAATCAGCGATTCGTCCTGCCCTGCCGCCAAAAGCTGCCCCTAATGATAACCCTCCCAGCTCGGCAACTTCTCCTAATACCGAGACTATCTCTTCTGATAAGGTTAGATAAACTGAGATGATTTCATCTTTATTTTTGATTTTGCTGTTATGTAGAGCTTTTTCAATAGAAGCTTTCAACTGCTGGTAGTCTTCTTCTATTTCTTTAACATTTGCATTGATACTGTCTATATTTTCTTTTGGATTAGTTTTTTCTTCTGCCTTAGCTTGCTGGCTGCGTGTTTTAATATTTGCTAAGTCGCTTCTTACCTCAGTTAATCTCTCTTTAATATCATCAATCTTTTTGCTGATATCTGCTTCTGCTTCATTAAGCTGGGCATTGAGTTTTCTTTCTCTTTCTGCCTTTTGCCGGCGCAGTAAATCAACTTTTTCGCTTTCATGTTTTAGGCTGCTGTCTTTCGATACTTTAGCCGGCTGAAGATTCTGCTTCCACTCTTTTTCCATCAACTCATAAACCGCTTTAGCCTGGCCGTCCTGGCTGCGCCAGCCCCAACAATCTTCTTTATGATCCTGTTTGTAAGGATCTCCTCCTTTGCGCATATTATCCTCAAAGCTCATAAAGGTAACGGTAAGGCCTCTTTGTTTAACCTTATCCCAAATTCGGCTTACTCCTTCTGCCTGGGCCTTTTGGCTTTGGTAGCTGTTTCTGCCTGCCTCAGATAGATAGATTGGTTTGGTTAAATCCGCCTGCTCACAAAGATAAATCCACTCATCGGCTATCCCTGCGGTAGAAGCTTGCCTGTAAACATTCAACCCCCAAAGGTCAACCTCAGAAGCTGCCTTTAACTGTTTTAAAGAAGGTAGTTCTCCGTTTGCGGTAGCAACGATTACATCCTTGCCAACTTTGTCATGTACATTAGCAGCATGTTTTTGGAGAGTCTTATACCAATCCATCAACTCAGCCTGGCTGCCAAACCAATCTTTCCAATGCAGGTTGTATTCATTACCAAATTCAAAAGCTACCTCTAACTTGCCTTCGGCTGCTTTTAGGACTTCTCTTATATAGGGGATATAATTGTTATCTTTTATAGTTATCCTTTTATCTGGAGATGGTACCTCTTTGCCCCAATAGTTGTTTAATTCGTCATAGGCTGATTTATTCAGCGGGATGCTGATTACCAAAAAGCGCAAGCTGCTTTTCTGAGTGAGTTCTTCGATAAAATTAACCGGAAGCGGATAATAGGTGCGGGCGGTATTTCCTAAAAGGTAAGGAATATCGGATGCGGTAAAGGTATCTGCGTCTATGGTAAGCCCATAGCCGGGTTTTCCATCTACCAGAGCCCTGTAGTTAATTAGTTTAACTTCCGGCGGGCCGCGGGCAGGATTGGCAGAAATTTCCGGAGATTTCTGTGAATCTTTTTCTTCTCTTTTGATTGTTTTAGGTTTTGTATTGTTTTCTTCTCTTTTAACTGCCTCGGCAGGAACACCTGCGCCTGAATCAGTTCTGGTTTCAACTGCTGCTTTTTCAGTTTCAGGTTTTTGGACAGGTGCCTTCGGCCCCTCTGGTCTTTCATCTTCTCCCCTCGTCCTTTCGTCCATCGTCCCTCGTCCATCATCCCTCGGAACGCGCTTATCCCCGCCTATCCTTTCAGGCTCTTTGCCTTTAGCCGGCGCC
>JAGYMG010000002.1 GCA_018400675.1 bacterium | reverse complement strand
CCATAACGGGAAGGGTCTCCTGAGGTAACGTCCAAAATATTAATCCCTAATCCTTCTTTCACATAAGGAGAACAACGAAGACACAAGCCAGCTGTTTCTAAAAAAATAATATCTTTATCTTGATTTTCTTTAATAATTTTAGGAATTTCTAAAGCAGTATAATGATCTGGGCAAAGCTCACCGGCTAATTTCTTAACCGCCGGAATATCATATCTTTCCGTAATAAACCTATCGTCTTCAGTTTTGAGGCAATCAAATTTGGCAAAAAATAACTTAAAGTCCTTCTTTAATTCCTGGATTACATATTTTACAACACTGGTTTTGCCTGAGCCGGGTGTTCCAGCAAAAATTATAAGCTTCATGTTATTCTTTTTTTTCGCAAAATAATTTTACTTTCTCAACTTTTTCTCCCTTCCTTATTTTTTCCCTAATTTCTAAGCTATGATTCCCTACCCAGTTAAAATAATGGCCTATGCCTTTTTCTCTCAGAGTAGTTTTCAAAACCTTGGCAATTCCTCCGTTCTTGATAATAACTCTTTTGTCAGTATTAAAGGCTAAAGTAGGGTCATGAGTAACAATCAGAACAATTTTTCCTTCCTCCACTAAAATCTGCATCGCTTTTTCCTTATCGATACCAGCATTTTCTATCTCGTCAAGTAGAATAACCGGGGAGACACTAATATTAGCAACATCCGAAATCATCAAAGCACGACTTTGGCCCCCCGATAAATTAAGAAGATTTGTTTCTGGTGAAATAGATTCTCCAGTTATCTCGTTGGCTTCTTTAATAACCTCTTTTATCAGCGCTGCATTAATCTTTTTTCCTCTGGCTTTCAGGTGCAATCCTAAAAAATCCTTAACCGAAATATCCGTTAAAAAATTCATAGACTGGGCTAAAGAGGCAATCAATTTTCTTTTTGGTTCAGATCGTAATTTTTTACTTGGCTTTTTGCCATTTACCAAAATTACTCTTTTACTTTTACTATCGCCCTGAGCCAACTTTTCTATATCGTACAATAGCTGGCTTTTCCCTGATCCAGTTGGTCCTACAATAGCTATAATTTCTCCTTCTTCAATATCAATTCTTTCAAATTTTTCTTTTTCTCCTGATTTATTTATTCCTGGCAGAATAGTAATTTTTTTAACTTCGCTGGTCATAAATTAAAATATATTTTTTATACTCAAGCTGACTATTTTAAAATATCTTAAGATTGGTGACTACATTCACTTTATATCTCTTAGTATAATAATTTTAAAATCGCTTATAGTTGATTATCTACAAGCTAAAAATAAATAATTAGTTTAGTTTTCTAGACACTCAGCACTACTAACTTTTTTCTGCTATTTACCACCATTGTCATCTGCATATTCTTAAAGCGTTCTTTGTATTCTTAACAGAGATTTTTTGCTAATCTTTTGTAATAAATTAATGTAAATCCGAAATTTTTCTATTTTACCGCGAGAGGATAGCTGCCGGGCTTGGACTCGAACCAAGATTGGATGTTCCAGAGACATCTGTCCTACCATTAGACGACCCGGCAATAGTTATCTATACCTTCAAATACTTATTAATGGCTAAATGGGTGGAGGTCACACCTAAGAAACTCGTGAAAAGGAGTTGGACCAAAACAATCGTAGGCAAGTGGGAGATGAAAAAAGCAATTGCGCTAAAGCCGGGGATAAACATAGCCAAGCGATAATTGAAAAGATAAAGGGTGATTAAGAAAGCAAGGTCAACCACTAATACTGCAATAAAACCATACAGCAAACCCTGGACAATAAAAGGGCCTCGGATAACCCAGTTAGAGGCTCCGACCACTCGCATTGTAGATATCTCTGCCCGGGAATTAAAAATAGCTAATTTAATAGTTGTAAAGGTTATTAGGCCGGCCATAAGAGCAAAGAAAAAACCCATAATGATAACACTCGTCTTGATGCGGTCGCTGATACTGGTGATCCTCTCAATAAATTTTCTGTTTTCAAGGTAAGAAATCTTATTAACGTAATCTTGATATACCTCCTGGTCAAAATAATTAGAAATAGTTTCATAATAGGCAGGATCCTGGGCTTTAATTTCCAGAGAAGCACGGAAAGGGTTATCCCCCAGTTCTTCTAAGGCACCCAGGAGAACTGGATCATCACGGTGATTATCAATAAATCGCCTTAAGGCCTCTTCGGCTGTGACATATTCTACGCTCTCTATTTCTTGAGAAAATTGGTAGAGTCCTTTTTCTATTTCCAAGATACCTGCTTCGGTCACTCCTTCTTCAAAATAGACAGATATATCAACCTTGCTTTCAGCTTCCTTAATTAAAAAACCACTTAAGCCCTGAACCAAAAATAGC
Organism: bacterium; assembly: GCA_018400675.1. Taxonomy (GTDB): domain Bacteria; phylum Patescibacteriota; class Minisyncoccia; order Minisyncoccales; family CG1-02-41-26; genus M55B113. The sequence continues at coordinate 23,843 of JAGYMG010000002.1, read as the reverse complement.
GAGGTGATTAAATAAAGAGCAATAACCATACTCAAGATAACCTCAAAGCCAAAAACTTTATTCCGTAAAAAGCCCTGCCAAGCAAACCTAAGAATTCTTTTAAATATTTTGAACATCTCGCTTGTTATAATCTAAACTTTCCGTTAATTTTATCCTGCAGGAGACGACCCTGCTCTAAAATAATAACCCTTTTATTAAGATTATCAACTATTTTCTTGTCGTGGGTAGCTAAAATAACTGTTGTGCCAAAACTATTAATGCGTCTAAAAAGATCAACCACTTCAAAGGTATTATAGGGATCGAGGTTACCGGTCGGCTCATCAGCCACTACTAGGTTAGGCTTATGTATCAAAGCACGGGCTATAGCCAGGCGCTGCTTCTCTCCACCGGATAATTCCTCGGGAAAGTTTTCCCGTCTCTCCTCCAGGCCCACCATGTCTAAAATTTTATTAACATTCTCTCTAATAAGATCATCATCATAGCCCATCACCTCAAGGATATAGGCTATATTTTCAAAAACGGTCCGGGAAGAGAGCAAGCGATAATCCTGATAGACAACACCAATCTTTTTTCTTAACTCCTGGATCCTCGTAAAACTATGTTCTGTGATAGCCTGATTATCAAAGAAGATATCGCCTGCCGTCGGAGCTTCCTCACCGATTAAGAGTTTAATCAGGGTTGTCTTGCCAGCCCCAGATTTACCAACCACAGAAAGAAACTCACCAGGTGATACTTCAAAGTTAATATCCTGCAGAGCAACAATAGGCTCCGGCTTAATCCGGGACGGATATATCTTACTAATTTTTTCAAACTTGATCATAATATATTTAAGAAAACCGTTTTATCTCCTCCTCAATAAAATCATCTATATTACCGTCTAAAACTGATTCCACCTGACTAGTTTCCAAGTCTGTTTGATTATCCTTACAGAGCTTATAGGGATGCAGGATATAGGAGCGCCGTTGACTCCCCCAACTGGCTTCCAGGTTCTTGCCACTCCCGCCGGTTAATTCCTTCTCTTTTTTATCCTTAATCTTTTCTATCTCTTTCTGCTGTTGCTGTTCTTTTAATTGGGCTAATTTACCAGCTATGACCTGCATTGCTTTTTCTTTATTGAGTCCCTGGAGTCGTTCTGATTGTGAGCTGGCTTTCAAGCCGGTCGGTATGTGAACAATCCGCACTGCTGAATCTCTTTTGTTAACATATTGGCCACCCGGGCCGGAAGCTCTAAAGGTTTCAATATTTAAATCCTCGGGCTTAATCTTAATTGCAGAAATATCTGATTGGCTCAAGACCGGCAGCACAGTCACCTTAGCAAAAGAGGTATGTCGGAGAGACTGAGAGGAAAAAGGCGATATCCTTACTAAACGATGAGTGCCATATTCATTCTTGAGAAAACCGTAAGCATAGGAACCCATTATCTCAAGAGAGACTTCTTTTATACCAATACGACCTTCTGGCCCTCCCCCTTCGCCAAAACGCTGGGCAATTATTTTTGTTTTAAATCCCTGAGCCTGACAGTATTTCTGATACATCCTTAAGAGCATAGCTGCCCAGTCTTCAGCATCACGACCGCCAGCTCCAGCGTAAATAGTAATAATAGCATCCAAGCGGTCATATCGTTCGGAAAGGAATATCTTCTTTTTTTCCTTATCTATTTTTCTTTTTAAAGCCTGGCACTCCCCCTCCAGGGTTTTAGCTTCCTGGCTTTCCTCGGGGACAAGCGTAACCATTTCTTCAAGATCCTTCACACGCTGGGCAATACCTTTTAAAGTCTCTATCTCTCCCTGTAAAGCAGAAATATCTTGAGAAATCTTTTTTGCTCTTTCTTGGTCTTCCCAGAAATCAGGTATGGCTGATTCTTTTTCCAGCCGAGCCAGGGTTGCTTCTTTTTCCTTGAGAGAAAAACCCTGCTTAAGGTCTTGAGACTCTTTCTTTAGTTTTTTAATTTTCTCTTCTAACTCCTTCATAAGAATATGCTCCGCTAAGCCGGAGGTGGGATTCGAACCCACAACCTCTGTCTTACGAAGACATTGCTCTACCGCTAAGCTACTCCGGCAATCTTATTAGATAGACTCGAGAGCGAGTGAGGGGAATCGAACCCCCCTTTCAACCTTGGGAAGGTTACGTAATACCACTATACCACACTCGCCTATTATATATTAGCAATGTTCAAAGAGAAGATTCTTTTGACACTCCGGAATATTTTTTGGAAGATAGACTCCCGGCTAGAGAAAAAATTAAAAAAAGAAGACCCCTCCTCTTCTTCGTCCTTGCTCTCTTCCTGCTCGTCCTCCTCCATAATAAAATCTACTACCGTCTCCCCTTCTTTTCTTAAGTCTAATTCATCCTTAGCCACCCCCTCCAAATATTCTTTATCTTCAATCTGAGAAATCTGAGACTGGAAATAATCTTTTCGCTCTTGGAGCATTTCAATTTCTTCTTTCAAAGATTCGATCCTTTCCTGGAGATCCCCCCTTCTCTTAACCATTGTTAAATTGCCGATAACCAACCAACCAATAAAAGCCACTAAAAGGAATCCAGCTAAAAAAGAAGTAACCAGGGAGAAAAAATGCTTAATCTTTTTAATTCTCTTTTTGTTTTTTTCTATTTTTGCTATCATGGGACAATGAAACTAAAAAATATTTTTACAATATTTTGGAAGATAACAGTTCTAATAATTATTCTGAGCCTTTTCGGATTTTTATTAGCGCCTCTCTTCTAATCTTAATCTCTTTTAGGCCTTTAATCAAGCCTTATTTTTCTAACCGGAACCAACATCTTCCTTTAATTAATCTTTTGACATCTCCAAGAAAACCCGGGGAGGCAGGTTAATTCGGCCTCTCTCTCTTAATTTTTTTTTGCCTTTCTTTTGCTTCTTCAAGAGTTTCTGCTTCCTGGTCACATCGCCACCATAAAGAGAAGCGGTCACATCCTTTCGTCTGGCTTTTATTGTTTCTCGAGCAATAACACGCCCGGCAACAGCTGCTTGAATAGGTAAAGAAAATTGCTGGGCCGGTAATAACTCCTTTAGCTTTTTAACTATTAATCGTCCTTCTTCAAAGATGTCTGTTCTGGGGATAATACGAGCAAAAGCTTCTTCAGATTGGCCAGTAATCAGGACATCTAGTTTTACTAAATCAGCCTTTCTAAAACCAGTCTGACGAAAATTAAAAGAAGCATAACCCTGGCTCACGCCCTTCAGTTTGTCATAAAAATTACCTCGGATTATCTCCCTGAGCGCTGTTTCGGCATTAATCAGTGATTTATCTTTAGTCAGGGAGCTCGTCTTAGTAATCAAGGCTCTAAAGTTTTTTAAGATTTTGAAGAGCGGGTTAAAATAAGCATTAGGACTTATAATCTCTAACTCCACCCAGGGCTCTTGGACCTCTTTAATCTCCTGCTCCGCCGGCCAATCAGCTGGAGAGGATATATATTCTGTCTCTCCGTGCTTATCAATAACCTTAAAAATAACCTGAGGGGAAGTGATAATAAGATCCAGGTCGTATTCTTCTTTTATACGGCGGGCTGTAATCTCGGCATGGAGAGAGCCAAGGAAACCGCAGCGGAAGCCTCGGCCCAAGGCCATTTTTGATTCCAGATGAAAATTAAGCGTAGGATCATTGAGTCTTAGTTTTTCTAAGGCTTCTTTTAAGTTTTCAAAATCATCCGTATTCTGGGGATACAAACTTAAGAATAAGACTGGCTCTGATTCTTTATAACCCGGCAAAGGAACTATCTCAGACGCGCCCTCTGCCTGGGCTGATAATAATTTAACGACCGTGTCTCCGACCCGCACCTTGGCCGGCTCCTTAATGCCTGTCTTAATATAGCCAATCTCTCCTGCTTTTAAAGAATTTGTTGCCTGCGGCTGGGGTAAGAAATAACCGACTTCTTTGACTATAGCTTTTTCCCCGGCTGCAGAAAGAAAGAATTCTTCCCCTTTCTTAATTATCCCCTCGAAGACACGAATAAAAGCAGTAACCCCGGAAAAAGTATCATACTGGGAATCAAAGATAAGAGCCCGGCAAAAATCTTCTGCCCGGAGAGAACCTTTTTCCAATAAAGCGGTTGTGTGACCGATCAATTGAGGAGGCGGAAACACCTCAACAATTTTTCTTATCAGGAGAGGAACATGCGTTCCCGTCTTGCCTGAAATGGCCAATATTGCTGCCGGGGAACAATCAAGGATCTGGGCCAATTCCTTCTTTGTTTCCTCCACCCGTGCTTCAGGTAAATCAATCTTATTAACTGCTCCAATAATTTTAAGACCTTGCTGCTGGGCCTGCTCAAGATTATAAAGTGTCTGGGCCTGAATACCCTGACTGGCATCCACCAATAAAACAGCTCCTTCTACCGCAGCTAAAGCCCTTGATATTTCATAAGAAAAATCTATGTGGCCCGGTGTATCAATAAGATTAAGAATATAATTCTCTTGGGTTGCTTCGTCCTGCCAGAGCATACGGCAGGGGTGCATCTTAATGGTAATCCCCTTTTCCTTCTCCAGGCTCATAGCATCTAAAAAACAGGCATGCATCTTATCCGCTGAGATGGTTTTAGTCAATTCTAAAAAGCGGTCAGCCAGTGTTGACTTACCATGATCAATGTGAGAAATAATGACAAAATTTCTAATATTATTAAAATCCATAATTATTCTTCCTCTCTCTCTAATAATCTTCTTATCAAGGCTGCTGCTTCAGTTGCGACTTCAGGGAAGACCAGATAATACGTGGTTCCCGACAACCCAATGACAAGGAAAAAAACAAATAACTCACAATGCCAATAAGACCGCTGACTGTCACCTGGACCAGAAGATGCAACACAGTATTGGTGGCAAAAAAGAAAGCAAAGAGATTAAGGAAAAGATAGACCACTATACCCATAAGCAGGCTGGCTACAAAAATCTTTAAGAAGGATTGATAAATCTTAGAGAAATTTAATTCTTTTATTTTCTTTTTCAGGAAAAGACAGAGAAGGAAAAATTGAACTAAGGCAGCAATAGAAACAGCTAAGGGTAAAGCAATAACAGCTATGTCTTGAACCCCTTTCAGTTTCAGCAAGTCAATAACCTGGGCCTTGAGAATACCACCGTCAGAAAACAAACCAACCAAAGACAGGGAAAGGATAATATTAAAGAGGACAGTAAAAACAGCGATGATAACTGGTGTTTTGGTATTGTGTAAGGAATAAAAAATACGGGTTAGGAAAGGAATAAGACAATTGGCAAAAAGAGCAAAAGCAAAAATCCCCAAAGCGGCAGCTGTTAAACGTGTCTGCCACCAGCCAAAGAATCCATTGCCCACAAGAGATGTTCCTAAAACAAGCCTAACTATCTGGGCCCGGCAGAGAAAAACCAGGAGACTCAAGGGAACGATCAAGAATAATATCTGGGAAAAAATAGAATAAAAATCAGTTAAGAATTTAAAATTCTCTTTTTTAACAAAATTCTGAGAAAAAGTAGGAAAAGCAGCTGTAGCAAAAGAAACACCGATTAACCCAATAGGCAACCCCTGCAGATTATTGGAAAAGTTAAAAATACTGATTGAGCCCGGCGATAACGAAGAGGCAATAGCTGTAATGACAATAAGATTAAGATGAAAAACTCCGGCTCCGACAGTCCGCGGCGCCATCAGACGGAATATTTTTTTTAAGCCCGGCGAGGAAAAATTAAAAGAAAAGCCCGGGCGAAAACCAGACTTAAGCAGAGAAGGGACCTGCACCAATAAATGGAGCACGGCGCCTAATACTACACCTAAGGAGAGGGCCCAGATTTCATAATTGAAAAGAGGGAAGAAAAAAAGAATACCGCTGATAATGCCGATATTATAAAAAATAGGCGCCAAGGAATAAGCTAAGAAAAGATTATGATATTGAAGAATACCCGAGAAAATAGCTGAAATACCCAAGAGCACAGGGCTGAGAAACATTATCCGGGTTAAAAGAATCGTTGCAGCTTGTTGTTCAGGACTAAAACCAGGAACTAAAAACTTAACCAAAGCAGGCGTAAAGATAGCCAAGAGAGAACAGATTACTATCAAGGCAATGAGAAAAATAGTAAGGACATTATTGGTAAGCCGTTGAGCTGCTGCCTTGTTTTTTCTAAATTCTAAAGCAAAAACAGGTAGGAAAGCAGCAATAATACCACCGCTAATAAGGATACCGTAGACAAAATCAGGAATTCGGAAAGAAGCAAAATAAATATCCGTCTGGATCTTAGGAATAAGGTTGGCCAAGAGGTTGTCCCTCAATAGGCCAAGGATGCGACTAAAAATTGTGGCGACTGCCAAAAGAGTAGCCGCTGAGGTAATATTCCTGCTCCGAGCATTGAGGAAAGAATTAAACATATCTTTTATTGTAGACAAAAGGTTTTTTAAAATCAAAAGGATAACTCAAAATAAAAAAGCCCAAGCAGACAATAAGCCGAATTCTGTATCCACTGATTAAAATCAGCAGAGGGCAATTATTTATCTAGCTCCGATACAGATAAACCGTATCTCTGTTGCCAGACCGATTACTCGGGGAGTCAAGCGAACCACCATTGTTTGTTCTTGCACTAAGATAAGGATTTAGCCGTTTCACCTCTCCAGTCACCTGGAGGGCTAATCCCGAGGGATTCCTAAGAAATTTCTTCCTTAGGCGTCTCTGTTCGCACCTCTACCCTTACGGGCGACGGGCGTTACCCGCTATCCTTCCCCCGCCATTTTCTAAATATAATCTAAAGAGCAATTAATAAAACAAGATATTTTAACTAAAAAATGGCGGGGGATTAGTGTTCGGACTTTCCTCCCTACTAACCAATAGTTAGTAGAGCAATTGCCTTGTCTACTTGGGCATCTATATAATACTTTGAAAAATACCTTCTGTCAAGAAGCACTGTTATCAGATGAGTTGCTGCTTTCTCCCCTCTTGATCCAATGCCTGATTGACAAGACTATCAGCCCTATCATTCTCTGCACGAGGGATAGCTTTAAAGTGTATTTCTCCAAAATCTATGCTGAGATTCCAGGCTTGCAAGAAAAGTGGCTGAATTTTAGAGTTAACAATCTTATAACGCCCGGTCATTTGATTAACCAAAAGCTCTGAGTCAGAGAAAAGATTTATTGAATAATCTTTAATCTTTTCCTTGCCAAAGAGAGCCTTTGCTTTTTTCAGAGCAAAGACTAATGCCTGATATTCAGCTTCATTGTTGGTGGCCCGACCAAGATACTGACCGTATTCCTTAATGCCTTTTTTCTTTTCATCAATAATAACTACTCCTATAGCTGCTGGGCCGGGATTACCCCGAGAACCGCCATCAATATAAATAGACAGATCATTCATTGTTTTATTATAGCAATTATTTTAATTTTTTTTGAAATAATCTTTAAGACAGCGTTCAAAATCATCCAGATGTTCTTGGCTAACCGTAAAACCAGCTGCCTGAGGGTGGCCGCCAAAAATCTCCAAGAGATGGGCACAGTTTTTCATCGCCTCTACCCCATTAACACCCTTAGGGGTGCGCACCGAACCCTTGAAAACTCCTTTCCCCTTCTTAAAGATAAAGGTCGGCTTGAGGAAGTGATTACAGATACGCGAGGCTACAGCCCCTGTCAATACAAGAGGATATCTCTCATAGCCCTCAAAAACAATCGCTGCTGATTCTTTGCTAGCAGCATTCTTTTTAATCGAATCAACCAAGTCTTCAATAATTTTTCTTCTCTCTTTGTTCTTGTCTATCAGCGTACGAGCTATTGTCTCAGCCTTTACCTCATTATCAGCCGTCAACAGGAGATAATTTTGAGCGAGATGATTCTTTACTTCAGTGATGTTAAGGATAGAAATAATTCTCTGGACAATCTTATCCGGGCTATCGTTCGGCCCGGCAATCATATCTATCAAGACCCGAAGACCTGTCCGATTAGTATCTTTCAAAGAAGACAAGCCCTTCTCTATTATCGCTTTATTGTCATCTTTTTTTTTCATCATATCAGCCAAGGTGCCAATAGCTGCCAGCTCTAAAAAACTCTGATCAATAGCTGAGAATTTCTCTCCAGCCAGCAAGAGCCGGCTCAGATAATAGGCCACACCCACAGCAGCAAACTCTTTAAAGGGATAATGATCACCCGGCTGTTTTGGATCAACCACTAAAGCATCACCAGGCACTGTATCCAATACCTGATGATGATCTACAACTATCACAGACCAACCTTTCTCTTTTAAGCTTGTAATCTCTCGGTGGTTGGTCACCCCGCAATCGGTGACGATCAAAAGACCTGGCTCGTATCCTTCCAGGTATTCTAGAAACCTTTTGTTCAGGCCATAGTTTTCATTAAAATCCCTGCTGGAGAAATAAGCAGGACCTAGTTGCCCTCCTAAGGTTTTAATAGACTCTTCTATAATAATCAAAGAAGTAGCGCCATCTAAATCCGAATCGCCGAATAAAAATACTTGTTCTTTCTGAGCAACCGCTGCTTTAATTCTTTGGCTTACTTGTTTAAGATTTTTTATTTCCTCCATAAACTTGATTAAAAAAAGAAAGGCTGAACAGCCTACCTCAAGAAGTCTCCTTTGACAAAAGAGGTCAACTATTTAAAGCTTTAATACCCGGCATTGCTTCATTGGTCAAATAAGCAAGCATTGCTCCCCCGCCGGTAGAGACATAAGAGAATTTATCCGAGAGACCTAATTTTTTAATATTATTGATGGTATCGCCTCCGCCAATTAAGCTGAAGGCTTCCCTATTCTCGCTAATCTTCTTAGCCACACTAGCTGTGCCTTTTCTGAATTTTTCATCTTCAGCTAAACCAAGAGGCCCGGCCCAAATAATTGTCTTAGCTTGACCAATAATCTTACTGAATGTTTCTATAGTCTCTGGCCCAATATCAAAAATCTCTTCTTCTTTCCTGACGCTGCCTGGCCCTGTTTCCCGGATATAGGTTTCCCCATGTTGATTAGGAGAAACGACAACATCAACTGGTAGATGGATCTTAGTATTAGTCAGCTTAAAATTCTTTATTAATTCTATAATCTTTTCTTCCGGCCAGGGCTTGCCCAAAGAAATACCCTTGACCCTTAAAATCATATTAGCTATCTGTCCGCCTAATAAGAGATGATCGCTGAGACTCAATAATTTATGGGCTGCCGCCATTTTTGATGATATTTTAACTCCTCCGATAATCGTCACTAATGGCCGAATTGGGTCCTCCCGCACCCTTAAAAGAACCGTAAGCTCCTTGCCAAAAAGAAAGCCAATACCAGAAGGGATTAATTGCGGCAGGTGAACGATAGAAGCATGAGAACGATGAGCTACGCTAAAAGCTTCTGATATGTATATCTCCCCTAATTGGGCCACAGCCTTGGCAAAAGCAATATCATTTTTCTTTTCCCCGGGATAAAACCGTAGATTCTCCAATAAAGCAACTTGGCCGTCTGGCATAGCCATTAGTTTTTTTTCAAGAGCAGCACCCTGGCAATCATTAAAGAAATTAACTCTTTCACCCAACAGCAGGCTCAACCGTTTAGCTATAGGCTGTAAGCTATAATGCTCATCGCGGCCCTGAGGATCGCCTAAATGGCTTATCAAGACTACCTTGGCTCCTCTTTCTTTAAGATATTCAATAGTAGACAGCGTTTTTTTAATCCGAAAATCATCAGCCACCTCGCCTTCCTCTATAGGCACATTAAAATCACAACGAACAATTGTTCTTCTGCCTTTAAAAACAAAATCTTTTAAAGATTTCATACTCTCTCGACTAAAATTTAATTATATCGCCCGGTTCTATTATACCCTTTTTTTCTTTTTTTGCATCTCCTTCTTTTTTCTTATCGCCAGCACTCTCCTCCTCAATTTCTTCTTTCCCTTCTTGCTTGTTTCCTTTTTCAGCATCATCTTTCTTCGTTTTCCCTCGCAAGACATCATCCAGGGCTTCCCTAAGACTAGTTCTAGAGACGGGCTTCCTCTTCTTTTTAATCTCCTTAGGTAATAGGTCTTCCAGGGAAACCGTCTTGGGTTTGTCCTGAGAGTCCTGATCTGGCTCATTGTTATCCTTTGAACCCTCAGATACCTTCTTAAGACAGGCCTTACAATAAACTGGACGGAGGCCATCCGGCTGAAAAGGCACTTTTATCTCTTTACCGCACATTTGGCATTGAGCGTCATAGAGCACAGGCGCTTTCTTTTTATCAGCCTCCTTGATAACATAGTCGCCGCTCCATTCGGCTATTTGTTCCTCAACTATATTCCTAGGCGTACTGTATTTTTCCTGAGAGAGTTCTATTATCCGCTGGGCGAAAGAAGTAGACGGCTTGTCAAAAGGAGGCAAGGTGCTGGCAGAAAAAGGACGGCCAGCCAAACCATTAACCATCAGCTTCAGATAGATTGAATATTTTGGGAGATTGACCAAATCATCGGCTGTGATGTCCGGACTGAATTCCTTCTCCAGATATTCAGCGTCTTCAGCTCCTACCCGGAAAGAAATGAGGCTCCCCATATTCCCAAAGACTGCATCGCGGACACCCTCTTCCATTTGACTAATATACTGATGAGCTAGGATAAGAGCTAAACGATATTTGCGGGCTTCAGAGAGAATATTAACAAAACTCTCAGTAGCAAAATTTTGGAATTCATCAACGTAAAGAAAGAAGTCATTTCTCCTCTCCTCAGGCGTATCTACCCGCGACATAGCTGCTAATTGAAGCTTTGTTATCAATAAACCACCTAAGAGACGAGAAGAATCCTCGCCTATCCTTCCCTTAGAGAGATTAAGGAGAATAATTTTTTTGCTGTCCATTGCTGCCCGCAGATTAAAAGAAGTATTGACCTGTCCAACGATATTCCTAATTAAAGGGGCTGAGATAAACTGGCCTATTTTATTCTGAATAGCCGCTGTTGCTTCGGATTCATAGCGTTGGCTATAACGACCGAATTCATTAACCCAAAACGATTTAATCACTGGATCTTTAACCTTTTCCAAGACCTTTTCCCGATAACTAGGGTCAGACAACAAACGATTGATACCCAACAGGGTAGAACCGGGATACTCCAATAAGGCGAGAATAGCATTGTTGAGAATATACTCCATCCGGGCCGACCAGACATCAGGCCATATTTTTTTGAAAACACCCATTAATCCTGAAGCAACTAAGTGGCGGTAATCAGGATCTACATTCTCCATCACATTAAAAGCAATCGGGTGACTGACATCAGCCGGATTAAAATAGATAACATCGTCAATCCTCTCTTCGGGGATAAAATCTAACAATTCCTCGGTTACCTCCCCATGAGGGTCAACAAAGCAAACACCATGACCATCCCGGATATCCTGAATAACCATATTCTTGAGTAAAGCGCTCTTACCCATGCCTGTTTTCCCGACGATATAAACATGCCTCCGCCTGTCATCTAATTTGATGCCGAATTTTTTATTTTCGTTCCGGAAGCTAGTTGTTGCGAAAAAATTTACTGCTGACATAATTTTCTTTTATAATACACGTTCAGGGATTGTTAAAGCAACACTTCTATTCAACCGGCAAATCACTAGGCGGTCCGGCTTTCTTAGATTCAATCCTGGGAACCTTAAGACTGGGCGCCATTGATTGGCCGGGCAGATGGAAGAGCGTAGCCAGTTCTTCTGTGTTGACAACAAAGGTGCCGCCGCCTTTTGGGAAAAGAGGCGAGACCCTCATCTTATACCTGCGGAAGAGCTGTCTTTTCAGCACATAGACTTTTCTTTTTCTACTAATAGCCGGCGGTAAGCGTTTAGGTAAGGTTTCTTTAAAGGGTTTCATACCATTAAGGTTACCGCTGGAAATACCAGCTGAATAGTCTAAAGGAATCTTAACCTTGGGCTTAAAAAAAGCATCCCTCTTGCCCAGATACATAAATCTGATGCTTGTCTCAAAGGCTAATTTTGACATCTTATGCTCTATTGCTTGAACAATCTCTCTTTCCCCGGGCGTCATTTTCATCTCTGGCGGCAAGACTTCTTTTGATTCTTCTCCGCCGCCATCACCGTCCGGCACCATCCCCTTCAAGAGCAGATCAATAGCTTGGCCGACAATGGAGCGAGGCTCTTTCTTTGACGGCCGATTAACTATTTTATTAATTATTTTTTGAGCTTCATCTTTCCAGGCTACTTCATCTAAAATAGGCTTCACTATAATCTGGACCCACATATGCTCGCCTTTGCCCATTTCAGCCATGCCCTCTAAAAGAACCGAGAGTGCGCTCATTCTTTTTTCTTCTTTTGTTTCATCTTTTTCTTCAAAGAACTCCTTATAGGTTTTGATAGGATATGCTGAACTGCGGGTGAGCACAAAATCCCAGCCGTAGAAATCCCAATCTTTATTGGGAATATCCTGAGGGATATATTTTGTATAGTCTACTGCCTCGTTTAATTCTATATCCGGATACTCGGCATAGAGAGCCGCGCGGAACATACTGATGAGCGGTTTAGGAATACGAAGATAAAAATGAATATTACCTTCGGTGCTAACTATCTCTAAAGAGAAAGAAAGTAGAATATGACCTTCTAGCCAATTCTCCTGCCAGGTAGGGGGATCATAAAGGGTCCAAAAATTACTAAAGACCTGCTCCATTGATTTAGCAGGTCTCTCTACCTCCCGAGGCATTTTAATCTCTAGAAGAACTTTCTCCAGAGAATTAGCATACGCTTCATGTTTATATTCTAAATAGAATTTGATCAGCCAAGGGAAAAGAATAAAGGGAGGAAAAACCCACCACCACGCCTTGAGGAAAATCCAGATTATATCTAACACTGATTTAGCTGACTCTATTAGAAAGCTTAAATTTAAACCAAAAAGGTTAACCATTATCAAAACTATATATTAATCTTCTTTGAGGGTATAACGACCTGCTGCGTCTCTGGCAAAAAATCTTTTGTCAGAAAGGTTAAGCAGGATTGTGTTCCTTTTCACTATTCTTTGTTTTTCTACCTTATTAATAATTTCTTCTCGGCTCATCCCTCTGCCTGCTTTTCTGAGAATGTCCTTAATAATATCATTGACCGTACCTGCTTTGTAGCCCCACTCTTTAAGAGCATAGATACCGCGGCCGATGAGGACAAAACGCGGGTCACGGATTAATTCATTATGCACTGTTTGGGGATGATTATCTTTAGCGATTAAGCGGGCTACCTCGTTAAAATGAAGCGGTCTCCCTTTTTCCTTAAAGGCAAGATAAGCCTTATCCTTTATTCCCTTGGGCCGAATCTCTGGCCAGTCAACAAGGCCGAGCCTCCCCTGTCGGTCTTCTTCAATCTCTTTGGCAATCTCTAAAAGAGAGTCAATGATATCAGCATGTTTTTGTTCCTCTTTGAGAACCTCCTCTTTAGCAAATAGTCTTTTTGCTTTCTGAAATTTCTTTTTCAGACTATTCAGAAACTGCTCTACCATATCCAAGGGATCCGGTTCTATAGACCAGAAAGTATAAAATTTGTCAGTTTCCTTAAAACGCCAGAGTCCGTCAATAATGTTAAAAAGGAAATAGACATGGATTTGGAACTTATTGCCGCCCAAATCCTTAAGCGCCTTGTCTTCCCTTTTCAAACCGGCTGATTTTTTAAAATAATCATTAAAATAGAGAGAAACATCTGACAGCCTCTCCCTTTCTTCTTTTAGTCTTAAGAACGCTTCATTTTCAATCTGACGAATTCTTTCTCGGGTTAATTTAAAGTCATGGCCAATAGCATCTAATGTTTCTTTCTTGCCGTTGCTAAAACCAAACCTCCGCTCCATTACCTGTCGTTGTCTGGGCGGTAAGACTAAAAAGATATTCTGGCATACTTTTGGATAATCAATATTAGGCATATTTTTAAATGTTATAATATTACACTTTATTTACTATACAACAAAAAAATATTAATGCAAGGCCCGCTTCTCCCGCCAGCCTAAATAACTAACCAAGAGAGGAGTAACTAAGAATATAGAGGAGTAGGTTCCCAGACTAATACCTAATATCAAAGCCAAAGCAAAATATTTCAGCGTTTCCCCGCCTAAAAAGAAAATAGCAAAAAGCACAAAGAGGGTGGTTAAAGAGGTATTGATAGAACGCCTAAAGGTTTGATTAAGACTGTCATTAATAATTTCCTCATAATGGATCTCCCTGCTCTTTAAAAGATTTTCCCTGGCCCTATCAAAAACAACCACCGAATTATTAATGGAATAACCTAAGACAGTCAGAAAAGCTGTGATTACCGGAATAGTCACCTGAACGTTATACAATTCACCCAGCAGGGAAAAAACACCCAAGGGAATTATCACATCATGGGAAAGGGCAACTAAGCTGACTAAGCCGTAACCAAAAGAACTGACTGGTTTAGATATCTTTCGGAAAGCAAAGGCAATATAAAAGACAATCGCTAACAGAGCCAGAACAGCTACTATTTTTGTCTTGCTCTCTAACTCCGAACCAATCACCGGCCCAATGGTCTCGAACTGAAGAGAGCCCTCTGCAATAGGGCCTAGCTCCTCTAGTTGCTCTCTAATCTCCGCATAACTCCTATCAGAGATATGCTTGCTTTTAATAATAACCCCTTGCTCATCTACCGGTTGGACAATGGCTTTTTCCAAGCCCAGCTGGTCTAATTTTTCTGTCATTGCATCAAGGGTGGGTCTTTCCTCTTGGTAGACTAACTCCAACAGGCTACCGCCGGTAAAATCAATCCCCCACCTCAAGCCAAACCGCAGCATGCTGGCCGCAGCCAAGACAACTAAGATAATCGTCAGGAGATAAAATATTTTTCTGTATTTAATAAATTGAAACATATCTTTTAATAACCAAATGCCTTAGCCCCATAACCATTTTATTTTCCCCAGCTTGCTGCCGATAAAATTAGCTAAAAAGGTGCGGGTAACAAACATCGCCGAGAACATACTAACAATAATACCCACGCTTAAGGTCAGGGCAAAGCCTTTAACAAAGCTAGTGCCAAAGAAGAACATAATAAAGGCTACTAAGAGAGTAGTCAGGTTACTGTCTCTGATAGAAGGCCAGGCCCGGCTAAAGCCTATCGTTAAAGCGCCTTGGAAACTCCTTTCTCTTTTTAGTTCTTCTCTTATTCTTTCAAAAATAAGGACATTGGCATCTACGGCCATACCTAAGGAGAGAATAACCCCACCGATACCTGCCAGGGTTAAAGTCACCGGAATAATTTTAAAAAGAGCCAAGAGAATACTGATATAAATAATTAAAGCCAGGGAGGCTAATATGCCAGAAAGACGATAGAAGAGAATCATAAAAACAATAATCAAGAAGAAACCCAGGAGACCTGCCTTTAATGATTTGTCCAAAGAGACTTTCCCCAAGGTCGGCCCAACTGTTTTCTGGGAGATCAATCCAATCGGCACGGGCAAAGCACCGGCATTAAGGTTACGGGCTAATTCCTTTGCTTCTTCAATGCTGAATTCACCCGTAATACTGGCTACCCCATTGGGTATTGCTTCCCGCACAACCGGAGCTGAAATAACAGTGTCATCAATGTAGATAGCAATCCGTTTATTAATGTTATCACTGGTTATTTCCTTAAAAAGTTCTGTCCCCTCTTTATCAAATTCCAAGACTACCCGGGGCTCAAAAGTTGTCTGGTCAAATTGGATCTCGGCCTTGTTAAGATACTGGCCTGTTAAAGAAGTAGGGAGAAAATAAGGATTGGCTGCCCATATCTCTTCTATCCGCGCCTGGGCTTCCTCTGTCTCCATTGTTTCTAATTGTTCTATTTCAGCCAGCATTGCTTCTCGCTCTTCCTCTGGCCTTTCTTTTTTAAACTCAAGATAAGGTGTTTCGCCAATGGCATCAATAGCTTCCTGGACATTCTTGACTCCCGGCAACTCAACGATTAACCGCTGGCTGCCAGCCTGTTCCTGGACTCTGACTACTGGCTCTCCTACTCCAAAGAGATTAACCCTTCTTTCAATAACATCCCTTAATCCCTGCATTGCTTCCCCTCTGCCATCCGCTTCAACCTTGGAGAGGTCAGCTTCATAAACCAAATGGCTGCCACCCTGGAGGTCTAAGCCCAATTTAAAAGGACTGGACGGGAAATAAGAAAAGTCCATAGCCAGTGATTGATTAAGATAATCTATGCCTTTATTCAAATAATCAGGATAGACAAAAGTAATGCTTAAAAAAGCAATAACAATAACGATAATGAGATTAAGATTAGTATTCTTTTTTGCCATAAATCAAGAGACTCTAATAAAAGTATTCGGCTAAGCCAAACATCATTAATCTACAATTTTTTCAAACACATTTTAAAACAATACAATAAAAAAGATTCTTTTTCAAGTCTTGGCTTATTCACTTTTCACTTTCCTCTTTCCTCCCTGCTACTGGCTGACGCTCAACTTAAAAACTAAACGGCTAATCTGGGAAGCAATAATCTCCTCCAACTCCCTAAATATCCTATGACCCTCTGTCTTGTATTCTATGATGGGATCACGACCGCCATAGGCTCTTAATTTAACAGAATCCTTCAGTCTATCCATAGTCTCTATATGTTCTGACCAAAAATTATCAATAATCCTTAAGGGGACAAAACGCAGCACCTTTTCCATATTGTCTCTGCCTTCCTGTTCTTCTTTTTTCTGAAAAAAGCTTTCGGCTATCTTAAAAAGATAAGCCACCATCTCTTCTTCCCCGGAAAGTGTTTTCAGTCCTGCTGCAGCTTGTTCTGATACCGGAACAATGGTTTTTATCTCGTCTAATATTCTGGAAGAATCAAAGCCTTCTTCGTTTTCAGCAGAAGAAACAATATGTTCAATCTCTTTCTTGACAATAGCCATAATAAATTCCTTTAAAGCTGGGTAATCCTTCTCTAGTATTTGCCTCCGTTGGGTATATATCTTATTTCTGTGTTTTGAAATAACATCATCATAGTCTAGGATTCTTTTCCTTAAATCAAAATTCATTCCCTCTACTTTCGCTTGGGCTTTCTCAATGCTCCCAGAGAGAATACCAGCTTCAATCGGCTGGTCCTCAGGCACCTTAAGCATTCCCATAAGAGACTGAATACGCTCTCCACCAAATATTCTCATCAAATCATCTGCTAAAGAAACAAAGAATTGGGAAGAGCCCGGATCACCCTGACGTCCCGCCCGACCACGTAATTGGTTATCAATACGTCGGGCTTCATGACGTTCCGTGCCAATAACATGCAAGCCACCTAAAGATTTTACTTGCTCTGCTTCCTCTGGATCAGGCGGATTACCGCCTAAGACAATATCTACTCCCCGACCAGCCATATTAGTAGCCACCGTGACAGCTCCTAATTTACCAGCCTGAGCAATAATACGACCTTCCTGTTCATGATTCTTGGCATTAAGAATATGGCAATTAATACCTGCCCGGTCTAACAACTTGCCAAGATACTCATTTTTTTCAATAGAAGTAGTGCCTATTAATACTGGCTGACCCTTTTCATTTCTTTCTTTGACTTCCCTGGCTATTGCTTGGAATTTTCCCTTTTCATTTTTATAGACCTTATCGCTCAAATTATTCCTCTGCATTGGTTTATTGGTAGGAATAACAATCACCTCCAAACCATAGACCTTGTCTAATTCTTCAGCCGAAGTCACCGCTGTCCCGGTCATACCAGCTAATTTTTCATAGAAGCGGAAGTAGTTCTGAAAAGTAATCGAGGCCAATGTTTTAGATTCTGGCAGAACCTCCAGCCCTTCTTTAGCCTCAATAGCCTGGTGGAGTCCTCCCGAATATCGCCGCTGGGGCATTAACCGGCCAGTAAACTGATCAACAATAACAACCTTGCCATCCCGGACAATATAATCACGGTCTTTTTGAAAGAAAACACGGGCTCGCAAAGCTTGCTCCAGATGATGGAGATATTTAATGCCTTTCTCTGTATAAATATCAGTTACCCCAATAGCGCGCTCCACCTTTTCTATCCCTGCTTCAGTCAAGGTAGCTGCCTTTAATTTCTCGTCTATATTATAGTCTTTTTCTTCCTCTAATTGAGGAATAATCCGGGCAAAGTCTTTATACCAGTTAGAACTCTCCATATCGGGCTGAGAGATAATCAGAGGTGTCCGGGCTTCATCAATTAAAATAGAATCTACCTCATCCACAATAGCATAGTAAAATCCCCGTTGAACTAAACGATCAAAAGAAGGAGCCATATTATCTCGGAGATAATCAAAACCAAACTCATTGTTAGTGCCATAAGTAATGTCAGCTAGATAAGCCTCTTTCCTGCTCACTGGTTTAAGATAACTCTCTATCACCCGGAAGCCACCCACTTCGTCTCTTTCCTTATCCAAAGCACTGCCTTGTCTTTTAAGCTGAATGTCCTCCCCTGTTTCTTCTGAATCAGGAGATGTTTCTTCTCCTTGATAAGCTGGATCATATAAAAAAGCCTGTTGGTTAATAATACAGCCCACCGACAAGCCCAGGAGATAGTAGACCTGACCCATCCAGACCGTATCCCTTTTGGCTAAATAATCATTCACCGTTACTAAATGAGCTCCCTTGCCTGCCAGAGCATTAAGATACAACGGTAACGTAGCAGCCAGTGTTTTTCCTTCTCCCGTCTTCATCTCAGCAATCTTCCCCTGGTGGAGAACAATGCCGCCAATCAGCTGAACGTCAAAGTGCCTCTGGCCCAAAGTTCTTTTGGCTGCTTCCCGAACTAAAGCAAAAGCTTCCGGGAGTATCTGGTCCAAGGTCTCGCCTTCTTGTATCCTCTCCTTGAACGATGCTGTTTTTTCTTTCAGCTCTTCATTTGAAAAATCCTTGAATTGGGGTTCAAGGTCGTTTATCTCTTTAATGACTGGTTCTAATCGCTTGAGATATTTTTCATTGGGGTCACCAAATATTTTAGATAAAAAAGAAATCATATTGCTTTAAGCTCTTCCTGTTAATTGCCCTAAGGTTGCTTACACTGTGTTAAGCTTGCTTACACTGTGTTAAGCTTGCTTATACTTTTTCAACTGGCGCTGAAGAATATCCTTAACCTCGCAAACAGCTAATTTTATATTCTCCCTCTGGGCTGTTGCCCGGACGCTCTTCTTCGGCAAACTGATCTGACATTCAGCAAAGAATATCTCTCCTTTCCGATGGTGCTCTGTTGTCTTGCCTACTTCTAAGAATGCATCTACTTCAAAGTCCTCACTTACATTAATGAATTTTTCTAAATCCCGTACCTTACTCTCAACATATTGTCTTTCTTCGGGTCTTAAAGATATTTTTGTTTCCTTGATGATAATATTCATATTGTTTGATTATTTGCCTAAAGGCATTATAGCAGGATAATCCCCCTGTTTTCAAGTCAGAAGAAAATCAAAACCCGTCTCATTCTGAAGACGGGTTTATTGATTATTAGATAGTCCGCTAATACTATTTCTTCTTTCGCGTCGTCTTCTTCTTGGCGGGTTTTCTCTTGACAGTCTTCTTCTTGGCGGGTTTTCTCTTGGTGGTCTTTTTCTTAGCGGGCTTTCTTACTGTTTTCTTCTTTGCGGTTGTCTTCTTCTTAGTGGTTTTTTTCTTCACCATTTTTTTAGAAAATTTTATTTTTCTTTTAAGAATTAAATCTTTAAAAGATAAAAATCATTGAGCAAATAGCCGACTGACCAGTTATCTTTTAGACAACTGACTTATTTGCCTGGCCAATAGCACAATATAATTTAAAACTTCCTCCTCTAAATAATATTACCTAATTATTTCACTCCTAATTTTAATGTCAAGAGCATTTTTCAGCTTACAATTTCCAGTTCTTCTTCTAGCTCTATCCCCGATTCTTTTTTAACCTTTTCTTTGGCTAACTGAATCAAATCCACAACATCTTTGCTCTTAGCTCTGTCTACATTAATAATAAAGTTAGGATGCTTCTCCGAAATCTTAGCCCCACCGACCCTTGCCCCGGCCAGACCAGCATTGTTGATTAATTGTTTAGCCGAATTATCCAGTGGGTTCTTAAAAACAGACCCCGCAGAAGGATATTGCAAGGGCTGACTTGTCTTTCTTAATTTCAAAAGATCTTTCATCTTTCTGTTTATCTCTTTCTTATCACCCTGTTCCCTGCGCAACAACAGAGACAAAATAACCCAATGCTTGTTTTTCTTGAAAATACTATCGCGATAAGAAAAATTAAGCATCTCTCGCTCTTCTTCCCTGATAAGAAAATTATCTTCTCTTAATTCCAAGAATTCCACTGTCTCTATAAGATCAGATATTGCTCCGCCAAAAGCGCCGGCATTGCCTCTCACCGCTCCACCTACGCTGCCCGGAATACCAGCCGCCCATTCCAAGCCCAGCGTGCCGTGCTTTAAGAAAAGATTGGCTAACCTGCCCAATAAAGCTCCGGCTTCGCTATAACAACTGTTACCGCGATATTCAATCTGAGAAAAATTAATTTTAATAATAAGTCCAGGGAATCCTGCATCCGGGAAAAGCACATTATTACCGCCACCTAAAATAAAAAAGGGAATAGCTAATTCTTTAGCTACGCCCACAGCTTTAATCAAATCTTTTTTTGTCCGAGCTTCAAAAAAAAGAAGAGCCGGTCCGCCAATCTTAAAACTGGTGTATTTCTTTAAAGGGATTGATTGCTTCAAACCGGGTAAGGTCTTTCTCAATTTTCTAAAAGAAATATCTTGCATCGTATTAATCTATTCTACTATTAAAAGAAAAAAAGAGGAAGAATAAAAAAGGGCCGAGAGGGCTTACTCCTACCTATGTCTTTTGTGAGCGCGTTCTCTCGACCCAGTTTAATTATAACTTATCAATAATAAAAAAGCAAAAAGCGTTAGATTCCCTAACGCCTTCTGCCGACATAGATGAAGTATGTATAAAACATACACGCTCACGTCTGTAATGTTAGCAAAATTAAACCTTTTTGTCAAGATTAACTTCTGCTATTCCTGATTCTCTGAACTTGTTGCCTCTTTCTCATTGCTTAAGATGCTATTTAACCGCGATTGCCATTCGGGGTTTATCTCTAAAGCCTCTTTAAGTATTCTCAAGATTGCTTCCTGGTTTTGCGTTCCTCGAGCAATCTGAAGAGCTATCTCGTGAGCTTGGAAATTACGTGGTTCTAAGTCTATTGCTTGTTGGGCAAGATTGAGAGCTTCGTCAAATTCTTGTTTATATAATTTTGTCTGCGCCAATACCCAATAACCTTGCTGATTAGTCGGTGATAAATCAATACTCATTTCTCCGTATTTTTCAGCTAAATCAAATTTTTCCGGGTCACCTGTTCCATAAATATTATAAAGATAGGCCAGCCTTAAACTAGTTTTTAAATCAAGAGGAGATTCTTCTATTGATTTTTCCAGCTTGCTAATAGCAATGTCTAATTCTTTTTTGGCATCGTTAATAGATAATGTTTTAGCATTATTACGGATAAACTCTTCTGTCTGTTGGCCCATAAACGTCCTTAACTGGTATTTCCCCATTGCCGAAGTCGTCAAGACTTTTTCATACAGAGCTAATCGTTCATCTGGATTTTTTTCTATAACAGTTGAAATAACTAAGCGATCTGCTTGATACGGTCGGACAACAAATTGGAAAAAGGTAAATAAGAAAGTTATAGCCAGAAGACCTGCTACCCAAGAATGCCTAGCTATCAAATCGCTATTATCTCTTTTCTTGTTTCTATCGTTAAGAAAACTAACAAAGCTTAATACGAGAACAAACATCATTAAGCTAGTTGCCATATCAAAAACTGTCAGATTCTGAGCAAAGTAAGCTACCGGAATCACTATTAATATTCCAAATGTCCAGAAATCAATAGAATGTGATTTAAAGTATTTTTTTGTCAGAATAAAGAAATAACTCAAAAAGATTCCCAAATAAGTAATTATTCCTAACAGCCCCGTGGTAACCAAGGTATCAAAAACAATATTATGTGCCCTGTCAAACCATACCTCTCCCCCACACTCTTTAATAAAAAGGCAAGGATTAAAATATTTTCTAAAAACCAATGTGTAGGTCTCCGGTCCCCATCCTAAAAGCGGCCGTTCTAGAAAACCCTTTGTAGCCATTTCCCAATTAACAAAACGGGCTCGGCTGGTTAATTCAATAAATTTATCTCTAACTATATTATGTTCTAAGGCATTTTCAGGCAGAAATAAAAGCACTAAACCCACTAAGACAGCTATTACTGAAAAGAATAAAATAAGCTTACCAACAATACGAACCTTATTATTCTCCACTCGGAAAGCAAGCCAAAGCAGAGTTAGCAATCCTAAGCCGCCAAAAAAGGAAAGAGTTGCCGCTCTAGCCCCGGAAAGCCAGGTAGCTGATATCATCAAGGCTATAGCAACTAAGAAGCCGCTCTGCCAGGCTCGGCTTTTCTCTTGAGAAAAAAGCCAAAGTGCAATCAAAGCATTAAAAAGTAAATACGTGCCCAAGAAAGAGGTATTACCAATAGTAAAAGCACCTTTTTCAGACATCTGAAGTGGTTCTATTCCGGCTATACCCAAAAGTGAACAGATACCAATAAGAGTAGCAACGGATACGGAGATAATAAAAATTTTTCCCCACTCCTTCATTCTGAAAACAGAAGAGAGCACCAAAAAGAAACCAAACAAATGAAGCCACATCAAGAAACCCGTCATTCTTTCAAATTTAGACCAAAAAGAACGGGAAAAGTCCACCCCGAAAATAGAACTAAGGAAAAGCACGGTTAAGAACAAGAAGAAAGACACTAAAATTGTACTGAGCCTCGGCCGGTAGCGCTTATAATTAATAGCTAAATAGAGCCAGAGGAAAAAGATAATCTGAATTAGTCCCATGAAATAGAGACTCTTAGGCCCAACAAAAGGGAAATAGGCTCCCGTGTCTAAGAACAAGGGGGTAAAAAGAATAGCATAGACGCCAAAGAGAATAATATTAAAAAGAAAAGGTTCTGGTTCTCTTTTTTCTTTAACCCTTGCATGAGCTATGCTGTTTTCTTTTTCTTCCCGCTTTTTTCTTTTTTCTCTTGATTTTTTACCCATTGTTCAATAAGGCATTAATTATTTATAATAATATTTTATACTACTGTCTTTAATCTAAAAAATCAAATAATGAGCTGCTGGGTTTGATTTTTAGAAAAAATTAAATGATAATTATTAAATAGCTTATTAAAGGATGTTTAAAAAGACAAGACAATTAATCTTATTGGTTGGAGATATTATTTTTCTTTATCTGGCCCTGCTCCCCACCTGTTATTTCGGATTCTGGGGTAATTATAATCCGGATATTCTCCAAGAACATATCCTCCCCTTTTCCTTGCTCTACGCTATCTGGCTAATCGTTTTTTATATCTTTGGCTTATACGAGTTAGATTTCAACAGACCCGGCATCACCCTCTGGACACGAATAGTTGGCTGTCTTTTCTTTTCCGCTTTGATAGGTATCAGTTTCTTTTATCTCACTCCTATTTTTAATATTACACCAAAAACAAATCTAGCTATTAACATCGCCTTTGTTGGATTATTCTTAATCATCTGGCGAAGAGCTTTTTATTATCTCTTCTCCTCTTTCTACTTACAGCGCCTTGCTTTTCTGGGAGAAAATCCATTAGCCCGTAAATTAGCTAAAGAAATAGAAAAGCAACCTCAATTAGGCTATAAGGTAATAAAATTTCTCGACCCTAAGAAAAATATTATCAGTCAGATAAAAAGAGGCCGCATTGATGTATTGATTATTTCCCAAGAGATGAAAGCATCATCTGCTTTAATTCACCAGTTATATAAATCATTATCACTGCGCATTAGCTGTAAAGATTTATCCCAAACCTACGAGCTTATTCTTAACAAAATACCTATTCGCTTTATTCCCCAATCCTGGTTCTTGGAAAATCTTTCTGAAGGAGAAAAAAAAGCCTATGACAAGGTAAAAAGATTCATAG
>JAGYMG010000019.1 GCA_018400675.1 bacterium | reverse complement strand
AAATCATTTTAGATAAAGAGGAGTTATATAATCAATTAAAACAAGCAGGATTGTTTAGTGGTAAGATATCTGAGGTTAATGTTAGCCTTGACCCAAAAGATAAAAAAATAAAAATTTCATCCGAGAGTCCAGAGGTGGGTAAAAATGAGTCTTATTTAAAAGCAAAGATAAAAGGAGAAGCCATTGAAATTTCTTTTAATTATAAATTTCTCATAGCCGGACTACAGAATATTAAAAGTGCTGAGGTTATCCTCGAACTAAATGGAGAAGATGGGGCTGGCGTGCTTAAGCCTGTAGGTGATGATAGTTATATCTATATCTCAATGCCTATTAAATCAAGTTAATCGCTCTCTGATCCTAAATATCGCTTAACAGCGTATTCCCAGTTATTGTATTGGGGGTCTTGAGAAGGATTTTCCAGGGCTGGTCCCTGGGGATCCTTTTTATTTATATAATGAAGGATTGAATGATTGTTTAAATCCTGACCTGTTAAGATAGAGTCTCGTTCTGTTTTTTCTTGGGGGTTGATAAAATTAGTATTTTCACTATTAGCTAAGAGATAATCCATAGTATCATGCCAGATAGGTCCAGCTAAGCTTATACCAGCCTTTGTCATTGCTGTATTGTCGTTATTCCCTACCCAGACAGCAGTTACTAAAGAGGGGGTGTAGCCTATTGTCCAGGCATCATTAAGATATTGGGTTGTTCCGGTTTTAGCAGCTACCTGATATTCTTCAAAATGAAGGAGGGAATTATAACCAAACATAGGGGATCGCGCCTCATTGTCTGATAATATATCGTTTATTTTCCTGGCTGTTTGAGCTGAGAGTATTCGGATATTATCTCTTTTAACTTCTTCAATAATATTGCCTTTATTGTCTTCTATTTTTAGAATAAAGTTTTGAGGTGCTTTTATACCGTCATTAGCAAAAACACCATAACCATAAGCCATATCTAATAATTTTACCTCTCCTCCGCCTAAGACTAAGGCTAAACCATAATCGTCTGACGATTTTAAAGTGGTGATGCCTAATTTATTAGCCATGGCTAAACTATCTTCTACGTTAGCAAGATAGAGTAATTTGACAGAAGGAAGGTTGCGGGATTGGGCTAAAGCACTTCTCAGAGTAATTAAGCCGCTGAAGGTATTATTGTAGTTTCTAGGATGGTAGCAAGCTCCTCCGTAAGAACTAAAACTTTGATTAGCTGCAGGGGAGCAATTCGGGTTGAACTCTGTAGCTATATCCCAAAGTAATGTCTCTGGTGTATAGCCTTTTTCAAAAGCAGTAGCATAAACGAAAGGTTTAAAAGCTGAGCCCGGTTGTCTTAAGCTAAGGGTAACGTTTACTTTTGGATTAAACTTGCAACGACCTGTCTCTGAAGAACATTCTGCTGATTCTCCTTGCCAATCTTTAGAGCCAATCATAACTAGTAATTCTCCTGTCCGGGGGTCTAATACCACTAGTCCTCCATTATAGGCATTATATATTTTTAACTCTTCTAATTTTTCTTCTAATATTACTTCAGCCCTTTTTTGATAGTCAATGTTGAGGGTAGTATAGATCCTTAAACCTGCCTTATTAAGGTGGTCGCGGCCGTATTTATCTTCTAAATAAGGCATAATATAGGTGGTGATAAAATGAGGGGCTTCTATAGGAGCAGATTCCATTGTAAAGACTATTTCCTCTTCTTTAGCTGCTGCAGCTTCCTCTTGTGTAATATATTTATTAATTACCATACGGTCTAAGACATAGTTCTTCCTTGCTAATAACTCCTCTTTATGGGAGCCATTAGGCCAGAGATAAGAAGGAGCTTTTATGATAGCTGCCATAACGGCTGATTCTGGCAGGGACAATTCGGCAACGCTCTTGCCAAAAAAAGTTTGACTAGCTGCTTCTACTCCATAGAGGTTTGAGCCAAAAGGAATAAGGTTAAGATACCATTCTAATATCTGCTCCTTAGGATATCTTCTCTCTAATTCCAAGCTAAGAATAATCTCGCGCGTTTTTCTCTCCAGGGTTTTTTTGGTTGTTAAAAAATAAGAACGAATGAGCTGTTGGGTAATTGTAGAACCACCATGAGTTGGTTTGCCTAATTTAAGGTCTATCAGAACAGCCCTGAAGAGGCCTTTAAGGTCTATCCCCTGATGCTGATAAAAACCATTATCTTCTGTTGCCACTACAGCTTTCTGAAGATAATCAGGGATTACGTCCAAGCTAACAATTGTTCTTTTCTCTTCCCCAGTAACCTCATAGAGCAGGATCTCTCCCTCTCGGTCATATATCTTTGTTGATTGAGGAATAACGCCCTCTGTAAACTTTTCCGGTCGTGGTAGATCCCGAATATAAAAAACAACCAGGAGAAAGCCTATTAAAATTGTGCTTATAAAGAATATTAAAAAACCTTTAATCAGTAGGGCTAGTATGTTCTTTTTTTCTCTTTTCTTTCTCATGTTGTTTGGAATCAATCCTGACTATATAATAACAGAATCAAAAAGCCCTGTCTAAGCAGGCAGGGCTTTTATCTTTGATTTTTATTACTCTACTTCTTCGTCATCTTTGCTCTCTTCTCCTTCTTCTCCACCGGCTTCTTCGGTATCTTCCTCTTCTTCAGGAGTTTCTTCTGTTCCTTCTGTTTCTTCTTCCTCTTCTTGACTGACGAATGGATTTAAAATTTCGTCTGCAATCATAATAATTTTAGTTATTTAATCTTTTGTGAGCGACCTTTATTTAAGCCATATTCAACATTATAGTTTTATTAGCTCCCTTGTCAAGGCTTAATGGCCCAATGAAGCGATGGCAATAGCCAGGGCATCGGATGCATCGTCAGGCCGGGGAATTTCTTTCAGCTTTAACATTTTCTTCATCATTGCCTGAACTTCTTTTTTTTCAGCTCGGCCACGACCGCAGATTTTCATTTTTACCTGGAGAGGGGTATACTCTTCAATCTTTATTTTTTTTCTAGCTGCCGTCAAAAGAATTACACCTCGGGCTTCACTAACCGGTAAAGCTGTCTTCATGTTTTTAAAGAAATAAAGGGTTTCTAAGGCTAAATAATGAGGACTGTATTTTTTAAGCAGTTTAGCCGTTTGGGTATTTATAATACTTAACCTTTTTTCTTTTTCTAGGAGAGCCTTTGTTGTAATTACCCCGTATTCCAAACACTTAATCTTCCCTTTTATCCTTGAGTGGGAGAAAGGTAGGGTGCGGCTCCTTAAAGGAGTCTGGATTACACCATAGCCTATAGTAGCTAGCCCTGGGTCAATGCCAACAATAATCATAATTATTTTTTAATCGTGGAGATTTGAATAAATGTCTTGGACAGCATCGTTTTCGTCTAATGTCTCAAAAATCTTTTCGGCAGTATTCTTTTCTTTGTCGTCTAAATGGAGAGACTCTTTAGGCAGCCAGCCCAAGGCAGTGTTGTCTGTTTGAATCTTTTTTTCTTCTAGCCTTTTTCTTACAGCTTCTAGCTGATCTGGTTTTGTATAGACCTCTAAACCGCGACTTGCCTGATCCCAGTCAATATTTTCCGCTCCAGCCTCAATAGCAGCCAACTCCAGACTTTCTTTATCCTGCACCTGTGTCTGGTTGTCTAGACTAATGGTAATAATTCCTTTTTGTTCAAAGAGCCATTTAACAGAGCCTGATTCAGCTAACTTCCCGCCATTTTTTTGGAGGATGTGTTTTATTTCTGCCAAGCTACGATTTTTGTTGTCAGTAATACCTTCAATAATAATAGCTATCCCACCCGGCAGGAAAGCTTCATAGCTTATTTCTTCGAGAGCCTTTCCTCCGTCTAGTTCGCCGGTGCCTCTTTTAAGAGCGCGCTCAATATTGTCCTTAGGCATATCCGCTTTTTTTGCCTCGCTGAGGGCTTGCCTTAATTTAGAATTACTATCAGCGTCACTGCCTTCTCGGGCAGCAATAGAAATCATCCGGGCTAATTTAGAAAAAACCTGCCCCCTTTTTTGATCTTCAGCGGCTTTCTTGTGTTTTATACTAGAAAAATGACTGTGTCCTGACATACGTCTAAATATTAAGCTATTTTTAGTAAAAAATCAATTAGTTTCTTGTTGCTTAAGCCAGAGAGCTACTCCAGCTGAGCTAAGTGCAATAACAATCCCTATCATTAAAGGGATATAAGCACCTAATCTTTTTTGGTTTTCCGATATAACTTCTGGCTTATTACTCTTTTTCTGGCTGATTGGGTCTTTGCTTTCTTCGAAAAGGCTGGGGACGTTTGTTTCTTCAGCTGGTTGAGAATTGGGAGCTTTAGGCGTTCCTCCTGCCGCTGTGCTCGTCTGCCAAGCTGCTTTATCGCTGATAGAAAAAATCTTTCTTTCCATTGTTTTCTTTTCTTCGTTTGAGCCAAAAAACCAACCGTCAGCACAGTTCGCCTGATCTATTATTTCCCCTGCTTTATTCAAGAGCATAAGATGTTCGCCCTGGTTATTCAGTCCGCCTGTATAGATAAGATCGGCTTTTATTGTCGGGAGAGTGGTGTCATCGGTTCTCTCTAAAAGAAAGTATTCTCCAGGATCTATTATGCCTCTAAGGCTAATAGCGGGGCTGCCGTCTTGAGCTAATAATTGCCAACCATCCAGGCTGACTGCTTGAGAGCTGTTATTATAGAGCTCCAGCCATTCGTCAAAGGGCGATAGGTCAGTACCCATCCAGGCAACTTCGCTAATAATAATGTTTTCAACCTTCTGGGCTTGGATTATCCTGCCAGAGAGGAGAAAGAGAATTAAAAAACAAAAAACTTTCGCCCGGGTTGACATATTTTTAAAAATATAGTAGAATAACTAAGAGCTCAAAACTGGATAAAGGGTTTCTTCCTGGAATGGAGAATCTGGCTCTGGCTCGATTTATCCCCGGAAGGATTCTAGCTTTATGCGATTAAGGTACAATGTCCAGTTTTGAGCTCTTTTTTATTGGGTTACTCTTTTTATTTCTGCCAACGTTGTCTTTCCCTGCAGTACCTTTATTAATCCGTCTTGTCTCATCGGAGTCATGCCTTTTTCCAAAGCCTTTTTATAAATTTCAGCCGATGATGGCTGTGTAGCTATAAACTTTTCCATCCCTTTATCTACAATAAAAAATTCAAAAATACCTATTCTTCCTTTATAGCCGGTAAAATTACAAGCCTGACATCCCTGAGCCTTAGGGATTTTTATTTTTTTATTTAAGGACGGCAGGGATATTTTTTTATTTATTTTTTTCAGCCCTTTTTTGATAAAAGTTAACTCTTCTTCATTCGGCTCAACAAATTTAACACATTGATCACAAACAGTTCTCACTAATCGTTGAGCAATAGCAATGTTAATAGCGGGAGCAATGTTCATTATCTTGCCGCCTAAAGACTGGAGACGGGTTATTGTTCCAGCTGCATCATTGGTGTGAAGGGTGGTCAGAACTAGGTGGCCAGTGAGCGCGGCTTGGAGAGCAATTTTCACAGTCTCTTCATCTCTTATCTCTCCCACTAAGACAACATCAGGATCTTGGCGGACAATAGACCTTAGTCCACTGGCAAAATCATATCCTTTGCCTGGATTAACCTGGCTTTGAGAGATGCCGGGGAGGTGGTATTCAATAGGATCCTCAATAGTGATAACCTTTATTTCTGGCTGGTTTATTCTCTTGAGAATAGAATAAAGAGTTGTTGTTTTTCCAGAGCCAGTAGGCCCGGTGACAATAATCATTCCATTCAGCTTTTTAATTTCTTGCTTAAACTGATTCAGTATATCTTCACGGATGCCTAGATCTTCTATTTTTATTAATCGCTTAGGTCTTAGTATCCGGGCAACAATAGATTCTCCGTACTCTGAAGGGAGGCTGGCTACCCTCACCTCAATCTTTTCTTCGGGAGCAACAATGCTAAAACGCCCATCCTGAGCTTTTTTTTGAATATTTAGTTTAAGGCCTGCTAATAATTTGATGCGGGACAAGAGAGACTGGTATGTCTTGTTATTGATAAAAATAACATCATAGAGAATGCCGTCTATTCTTATTCTTATTTTTGTCTTTTCTTCTCCTGGCTCAATATGAATGTCTGATGAGTTTAGAATAATGGCACCGCTTAGAATAACTTCTACAAGCAGGCTGGTTTCTTCCTCCAAGTTTTTTTCGATCTCCTTTTTAAAAGTAGCAATGTTTTTTATTCTTTCAGCAAGATATTTATAATTGCTTTTTTCTATTGATACTTCTTTGGTAATTTTTTCCATAATTATATTGCTTGATCAATTACTCTTATTATTTCTGCTTTGGCTTTTTGTGTGTCTTCTTCCGCTAAGGAGAAAAGCAGACCCTTGCCCTTTATTGCTCCTTTAAAGTGGTTGTTGAGTCGATTGAGGATTTCATCATCCTGGGTATAGAAGACCGTCTGGGTAATAACAGGTGAATTAGCAGTTTGCCAAAGAACCATAAAATTTTTTAAAAAAAGAAAATCTGTCTTTAGTCTTTCTAAAATAAAAGGCAGGTCTTTAATAGTGCTGCCCGTCTCTTGAAAGTCTTCTTTATCGAGAATGATGCAGGCAACATTCTCCTTGCCCTGAAAGCGAATCTTTTTGACGGCCTTTTTAAACAAGAGAGACTTTGTAGAACTCAGGCTGTTGTAAAAATGAGGAATAATTTCTTTGTAATCGGCCCCCCGATTAATAAGAAAGATTATTTTTTCAAATAAATCAGGCCTGTTCTGGAAGGATTGATATTCATTATTTTCAAACATTATGCCGGCTAATAGGCAGTTGCTCACCTTTTTATCAAAGAGGTCTTTTTCTAGAGACTGGATGAGGTCTAATGTTTTTTCTGAGAAAGAGTTGTTTTCTCTTTCAATAATAATTGTTTTTTTGTTCAATGATTGGGTTGTCTCAACCAAGAGGGAGCGGTTTTTTTCTTGAAAGGTTATTAAGAGGTCATAATCTTTTGCTGGCTGTTCCCTCCCCGAGTATTGGCTCTCTAAAGATATATTTTCTTTTGGGATAATACCTGTTAAAGGTCTTAAGTGAATCTTCAAGCCCTCATCTGTTTTTTCGTAAAAGACCTGGTCTATTTTGCCTTCAGTTTCTCTGACAGAAACAATTAAATCATTGGGCTCTTTGTCAAAATCAAAAGTTTCTTTTAAAAATTTAAATCTATCTGGGGCGGTAAGCGGTGTTAAAAAAACTTCTTTGCCTAATCTTTTTAAAGCATAAAAAAGAGCCGTACTAGCAGGGAAGCTGTCAGCTCCTATGTCTTTTGGGACAGAGATTTTAATGACGTGGGACTGTTCGATCAAGTTTTTTGCCCTTTGACTGTTATCCATAACCTTTATTAACCGATAGTTAGTTTCTATAGCGAGCAGTACGCTGCTCGATATATGGAGTATTCTGTTCCCTATAAACTAACTCATTTATAGGGAAAAGTCAATTTCAGGGATAAAAAATCTTTGTGCTATAATTAATCTAATATGTCAAAAAAAATAATAATCACCAAGAGTCTTAAGGAAACAAAAACAATAGCCGAAGCCCTGGCCAAAAAAGTGCTTAAAAAAAATGGCCAAGCAAGTGTTGTCTTAGCTCTGGTTGGAGACTTAGGCAGTGGTAAGACGAGTTTCCTTCAAGGATTTGCCAAAGGCTTAGGTGTAAAGGAAAGGATACTCAGTCCGACTTTTGTTATTCTAAAAAAGTTTGAACTGAAGACAAAGAGCTTTAATAATTTTTATCACGTAGACTGCTATCGTCTTAACGGCTCCAAAGACTTAAAAAACATAGACTTAGAAACAATAATTAATCAGCCCAAGAACATTGTTGCTATAGAGTGGGCTGACAGAATAAAACAAGCTTTGCCACCAAGGACAATCTCCTTAAACTTCCAGGTAAGGGGAGAAAAGGAAAGAGAGATAACAATAGTTGACAAAAAAAGAGTTTTGTTTTAAAATATAAGCAGTAACATTAAAAAATATTATAAGGGAAGGAGTGATTAGAATGATAATCATTATTGCTATTATTCTGTTCGTTTTAGTAGTGTGGGGACTTTTCAGCATTAAAATTGTTGGCCCAGGCGAGATGGCGCTGTATGTCTTTTTTGGGAAACCTGTTTATTTTGTAAACTCCGGGTTTGCTTTTGCTCCCCTTTTGCCAAAATCAGGTCTGTTGAGATATCCTAAGACTCTGTTTAATTTAGACTATCCTGCTCAAAAAATAATAACTAGAGCGGGAGAATATCAAGGGAAAGAGAAAAACAAAGGCAAAAAGAAAGGCAAAAAGAAAAAAGCAACGGCAAAAGAGTACGGCAAACAATTGATTGAAATTGACTCGGTGGTTTATATGCGTTTTCCAAGGTTCTTTGAAACAACCCTTGCAGAGGGATTAAGGAAAGACAACGCTTCTCTTGCTCAGGGGAATGTTGATCCTGAAACCATGTGTATAGGCCTAAAGAAGATTGTAGAGCAGAGCATACCCAAAGACGAAGTAGAGTTAAAAAAATGGACGCGAGATACGGTGGCTGCGACTCTCAGGTCTGTTTTTGGCGAAGTTACCTGGGCTGAGGCAACAGAGAACATAAAAGATCTCAAGGAAAAACTGAAAGAATTGTTTAGCGACAGCAAGAATGCCTTAACAGAAGCAGGATTTTCTCCAGCCGATATGGATATTGAAATCCAAGAAGTTCGGCTGACAAAGGAGTTGGAGAATTTACTCCGAGAGCCTGACAAAGCGAGACTCAAGTCTGAGGCCGCATTTTTCACAGCGAGAAAGCAGGCAGCTGAACAAGTAGGCTCTGTTATTGAAGCGTTTGCTCTTGCCAGAGGAAAAACGGTTAAGACAGTCCAGCGTGAACTGAACAAAGATGCTGAGCAAAGAAAAGAGTTTTTGTCTTATATTGAAAACATCAATCTTCGCCTTGAGGAAGCTGATAGAAATGCTCTGATTGATATAAGGGTCGGAGATGGCGATGGAA
>JAGYMG010000189.1 GCA_018400675.1 bacterium | reverse complement strand
TGAGGTATAAGCATAAAAAACCTATTTTAACCAAGCGAAGCCAGTCAATTATAGAATATACAGTTTTAATTGTGATTATAGTTGGAGCGTTGATAGCTTTCAGCGTTTATCTGAAAAGGGCTTCTCAGGGCAGAATGAGAAACGCTGCTGATACCTACGGGGGTATGATGCAGTATGAGAAATAGATTGGAGATGGGAGATTGGAGATGGGAGATTGGAGATAAGGATAAGCAGGTAAAAGATTTAAAGATACTAATTATTTACTAACACTAGATAGGGGTAGTACAATATATTTAGAATTTTGAGTTTTGATTTAAAATTTAGGTTTTTTTGTATTTATGAATGTTGAAATTTTATTCGGTTATCTTATATTATTTGCAGGGATTGCGCTTACTATGTTTTACGGCATTCCTGTAGTTCTTCCCTACTGGCTTAAGCACGTAGACGAAAAAGTGATTACGGCCGATACTTTTCTTTCCCAGTCTTTTATTTTTATTGATAGAAAGAGGTTGTTTTTTGTCTGTACAGCCGCGGCTATAGTTGCGGCTGTAATTGGTTTTATAGTGTTAGGCAATATTATCGGCGCCGGAGCCGGCCTTTTAACCGGTGTAATTATTCCTCCTTTTGCGGCAAAAGTCGTTAAGCAGAGACGCCAGATTAAATTTCTCGGCCAGCTTAATGATGTATTGATGATTATGTCTTCTTCTTTAAGAGGAGGACTTTCGTTAGTACAGGCGGCTGAGGCAGTTACCGAAGATATGGACAAGCCGGCCAGCGACGAATTTTCACTGATGGTCCGGGAGATAAAAATGGGGGTATCTCTTGAGGATGCTTTAAAAAGATTGTCTGAAAGGATGCCTTCTGAAGAGATAGATTTAATAGTATCGGCTATTTTGGTTTCCCGGGAAACCGGCGGAGATTTAATTAAGACCTTTAAAAATTTAGTGACTACCATGAGGGATAAAGCCAGGGTTAAAGAGATGATTAGCACTCTTACCTTGCAGGCAA
>JAGYMG010000188.1 GCA_018400675.1 bacterium | reverse complement strand
TCTTCTGGTTTATTGTCTTTTAGGGACATCAGCGGTGCCAGGCCGCTTTTATCTAAGTTCTTTTGAGTTTTTGCGATATCAAAGTAATGGTAGAGACGGTTATAAGGGATATCCGGCAAGCCTTGCTGGGCTTGTACTTCTTGTTTTAGTTTGACTAAGGCTTGTTGGACTTTATCAGTTTTAGTGGCCAGGCCTTCAGCTAAGAAGCCTAATTTTCCTTTTACGTCTTTTCTGCCGTAGAGCAGGCCGCCTTTTTGGCCGGTGAAGTTGTTCATCAGCTCAATTAGCATATTTGCTTTTATTTGTTGATCCTGACTAAGTTTGCGGTATAGAGCATACATCGGTATATCTAGAGCACATTCAGGTGCAAGGGTGATTAGGTCGTTGGAGCGATGGATCACTCCTATTTTTGTGCCTCTGTTCTTTAGATAGTCAAAGGCTTTTTCGGTTTGCAGTTCGAAGTGGCCGGTATCTTGATTATATTTGTAACTTGAGTTCTTCTGGTTTCCGTTGATAGTGTTGAAGCCGTGGTTGTAGTTGGTCTCTTTATCTGTTGGTACAAATCGGCCGTCTTCTCTCCTGAATCCGGAGGCATAATCGTTTAGGATTAAGACTATGTTCTCAGGGTTGAGGCCAAAAAAGTTGTTTTCTTTAAGGTCTCTTTCTACATCCGGTAAGATATTGGCGTTTACGCAGAAGGCAAGTTTGAGGTTAGCTAATACCTCTTTTGAACTAAATTTATGTTTTTGCGCAGCTAGTTTTATACCGTCTACCAGAGACTGCAACTGCCTGACGCCAATCTTTCTGTATTGGGCATAAGCTGGATTGCTAGGATATAGGTCTTCTATACCTATAGCAGCTTTTAGGGTTTTGATGTCTTTGGCTACTGCTTTGTATTCTTTGCTGCCTTCTTCTAGACCGGCTAACTCTGCCTCTTTTGTTTCTAGTTGCTGCTTTAATTTCGGCAAGTTCTTCCTTACTCTCTCGGCTAACTCCCAGACATCTACGTTCCA
>JAGYMG010000187.1 GCA_018400675.1 bacterium | reverse complement strand
GGTGGAACTGGTTAAACTCGAGATCCCTGCTGTTACTCCTGCTGCCGCAGTTAAACCTGCTGTTCTATATTTAGGTAAAGCAGTCCTTTTTCCGGCTCTTGGTCCGTTTTCAGATGATGCACTTCCTCCGTTTCGAGAGCCGGCATTTTCAGCCTGATTGTTAGAGAACTCGTCTCTTCCATCCCCTTTTCGGGAATCATTTTCAGTAAAGTTATTATTTTCTTTAGCTTTGCCTTCTCTTAAGCTCTTGATCCATCCGCCTATGAAGGCATTAAGGCGGCGGACCACCGTTATAGGCCCGGCACGTTCGCCATTTGCTTTCTGCTCTGTGCCACGGCGATCATCTATTGCACCATCAACTTCGGCTGCATATGCCGGTGTTATTATCATCGATACAAGGCCTCCTAATATACCCATTAATCCAGCTGGAACACCTAAGCTAGGAGAAGGTAAAACCGGCGGAACTCCAGAAGGAAGATTTGGTAACATAGTTGGTCCCACTGGCGGCAATCTTGAATCATCTGAATGGCGAGCAGCTCGTCGTCTATCTTCAGGGCTGACTAAACCGTCAAGGATAAAACCAGCCTCATCTTCGCCTACACTGTTTTTCAACAACCCTTCAGCCATCATCGGTATCTGTCCAGCAGGCACACCACGCTGTTCTAACCGCCGAGCAACACTTTCATGGGCCAAAAGATTGAGTAAAGGATCAACTAATCCATTCTCAGAGACATTTAAATTTTGGTCATAATATACTCTATCAATTACTATCGTATTTTCGAATCTAACCACAGGTACACCGTTAGCCCCTGCAGAATTTATTCTTTCCTGAGGAAGAAGGTAAACTTCAGGCATAACAAATGTAGGCCCAATCATTTCTCCCAAGATTATATCCAAACCGTCCAACCTCATAGGTTCACCCTCGGCTACTGCTAAGCTTATAACCTCCTCAGCTGTATTCTCATCTACAATGTTGCCAGAATATCCTCTATCCACATCAAAAGCTACTGGATCTATATCTATAGATTTTAATAATTT
>JAGYMG010000186.1 GCA_018400675.1 bacterium | reverse complement strand
TAACTTCATGCTATTTCCGGATAACTCAATTAGCGAAGAACTAGAAGAACCGGCGCTGGATAAAGGCATAAAACCGCTAACCGGCAATGGCATTTGCGGCATAGGCCTTTCGTTTAATCCTAAATTATTTGCCGTTTCTGTTGAAACTGTAAACCCTTTGATCCAACCTTTTTCTATCCCCACCAGAAGATGTTCTTTTTCATCGATAAGCGCTTCTCCTCCATTGGAATAGAACTTTGTAAACTTCTTATCGACTACGATAGCTTTTTCTGCTGGCACCTCTACCTTTAATATTGCGCCATCTTTACCAGCGTGAGTTTTAGCTACATTAATATCAGAGGTAAAAGAGATAAGAAAACCTCGTATCCTTCCATTGGCATGCTCGACTAATAACTGATTGATTCCATCTTGCCGGTTTAGCCTTTCTGTTAGATTATCCCAAAGTTGTTTATTATTAGCTAACCTTTCAAATCCTTCCGGTAAGACCATCTGGCTATCATTATCTTTAATCCGGCCTACCATATTTGTAATCTTTTCATTCCGAATTCCTCTGTAAAGGACTAGAGGCTCTTTATTGGTAAGCGGAGGCCGCTTTGCTTGGCTAACTGAGGCAAAAACTTTCTTTTCCATATCTTTCAACGAAGATTCAACTCTACCCACCGAATCGGCTCCGGCTAATTCTAATATATCTGCCGCAACTTTTTCTTTGGTTTTTGAATCAATTAGGCCTTGTTCTGAACCACCAAGGGCTATATTTATCCGGCCAATTGAGCTAAACCTATCAGTAAAAACCTTGATTCCGCCTTTATTCCACTTTTTAACCGATTCTAAGGGATGAAGAGCTATTTCTCTTAGCATAAGATATCCGGCTCCAAGACCGCTTCTTTTATTTGCCAATCCTGCGCTAACCTCTATATTGTTTTTATCGATAGTAGTATTTCTGGATATGTCTCTGGCTAACTTTCTGCTAACAGCGCTAGGTTCTATTTCACCTTGTTTATTAAGTTTCCCGAATAAATATGATTCCATAACGATTTCGTTAACGCCGCTAAATAATGGATCCTTGTTATCTGT
>JAGYMG010000185.1 GCA_018400675.1 bacterium | reverse complement strand
AGCTGCTTTCGTCTTCCCGGTTTTACCTTGCCGCAAGCCTTTCTTTTTTAGGCGATAGTGAGGCAGTAGCAGATATTTTAGGTGAAGGCCTAAAGAATAACCAAGTTAAGCGGGATAGTGGCGGGTTTTTGCGTTCATACGTAAAAGAAAACGCAATAGCACTTTCAGTTTATCTGGATATTGCTCCCGGCCACAGAATGGTTCCGATTTTAGTTAAGCGCCTGGAAAAATCAATGCAAAACGGAAATTGGGGTACCACCCAAAACAACGCCCAAGCTTTACTTGCTTTAGGTAAATATGCCCGCCAGTTAGCTGCTCAAACTGCAGATTATTCCGGCAGTATTTCTGTAGGCAAAAATATGATCGCAGATTTTGACGATCAAACCGAGGCAAAACTAGAGGCAATTGATTTAGGCGGCAAAGAAGTTGCAATTGATATTCAGGGAGAAGGCAGGGCTTACTACTGGTGGAGCGCAGAAGGGGTACCGGCTTCTGGACAGCAGAAGGAAGTTGATTCCGGAATTAAGGTAAGAAGAACATTGTTTAAAAAAGACGGCACAAAACTAGTAGCTAATAAAATAAAACAAGGCGATATTGTGATTGTCGGTATTGAAATTGATGCAGAATTTGCCTATCAGAATCTTATCGTAGAAGATTTACTTCCGGCTTGTTTTGAGATTGAGAATCCCCGGTTAGCTTCAACTGAATTTGTCGGTTGGCTTGAGGATGATGCCTTTGAACCGGATCATATTGATATCAGAGATGACCGCTTGCTTCTTTTTACCGATTTAGACAAAACAGGCAGTAACAACTTTTATTATGCAGCTAGAGCAGTAACCAAAGGCGACTTTGTTTTACCGGCAATAACTGCTTCTTGTATGTATGACCCGACAATTAAGAGTATCAGCGGAAGAGGAAGGGTTTCTGTAGGTGAGTAAATTAATTAAACGGATAGCTTTTGCAGTTTTAGTTCTGGTAATCTTTACTTTTATTGGTTACCGGGCAATCCTTGCGCTTTTTCCTTTTCCAAAAGAGAAGATCTCACAAATCAAGTACTCAAAAATCATCTATGACCGCCAAG
>JAGYMG010000184.1 GCA_018400675.1 bacterium | reverse complement strand
ATATTTGTTGATACCCGCGCTTTAGAGCTTGAGCTTTATAAAACAAGCGGGGATATCACAGTCAGCCAGGCCAGCCTGGAATCGGACATAGTAACCCTTATCGCAGAAGGCATGGAAGTAGAATACCTGCAGCAGGCAACTGTTACCTTGCATTCAACCGGTACGGTTGCAACCAATCCCGGAGTGATAATCTCTGCTTATAAACTAAACATACTGTCTCAGAAGATAGGAACTTATACCAATCCGCTTGGCTTAGACGCAAGCAATATAACTATACAAAGATTAGGCGGCCCGATAAACATATTAGAAAGCATTGGCATAGGCACAAGCATAATGCTGCGGGGGCCTCCGGAGGGCTCCGCCTGGGGCGCAGTAGCTTACCCCAGAAACGCAAGCCTTAATCTTAAAGCCAGCCAAGTTGCCTTAATCGGAGAAGACCCCATATACTTATACGGGGATATTACCTTTTATAACCTTACCTGTACCGTAGCCAATAAAGAAATCTATTTTGAAGCCGGAAAGGCCTATACTTTTGAAGGAAATACCTATATAAAAGGCGTGCCCGGATATGACGGCTTGATTAAACTATTTTCAAGCCAGCCGGGGATTCCCTGGTATTCAATCTTTACAGACCCTTCCCAGGCTAACATAAGCTATGTTGCCATACAAGATGCTTACAACATAGGCGAGGCCATAAAAGTAGAACCATCCACTAACTGGGGAAATTGCTTGAATTGGGATACAGACCCCGTCTGGGACGGGGAGGGAGCTACCTTTTACTGGTCAGAAGCAGCAAACTGGGATACTGATACAATCCCTACCGCAGCCGATGTAGTTACCTTCAACGGTACAAGCGATAAAGATTCAATAGTGGATACAGATTCAGGCGGGGGCACATTCGGCGGAACCATTGCCCAGCTAACCATAAGTGGCTACTCAGGCACAATAACCCTTGAAAGAGACCTTACGGTTACAGCCGCAGGTGCAGGCGACGGTTCATTTTTAATGAGCTCGGGCACATTTAATGAGACAATATCTTATGCCGGAGGCACTATATACTCATTAACTGCAGACAGTACAGA
>JAGYMG010000183.1 GCA_018400675.1 bacterium | reverse complement strand
AAGGAAGAAGGGATTCCGGCAGAGCCGGCCAACCGGCTGATTGGTTAGATAGATTTACGGGAAGAAGCGAAGGTAGAGTTGAAGAGGAAAGAACTATGGGTTGGTTGGAAGGAACATCTTTTGCTGCTGCTGCCTTAAGAAGTATCGGCCAAGAAAGAGATGCAGCCAAACTATTAGCAGATGTTGCTGCAACAATAGGAGAAGAGGGAACAATTCCTTATGCAACTAGAAGAGGCGAGGCAACCGGACACGGTTGGTATACACCACTAGGTAGACAAGCCTTATCTTCAACTACTTGGTTTGAATTAGCTAGCAATAATGTTAATCCTTTTAGATTAAACTCAGCTGGCCAAGATAGAGAATTGGTAAATCTAGAAGCTTTTGGTTATGGTTTTGATCAAGAGGCTTTTGTAGGCTCTATGATGACCTACATCCGTGATTCTTTAGCTGAGTTTAGGAGAGAGGTTGAAAACGTAGAAGATATAGAAGACCCTCGCACTAAATTTGAATTATTTAAATTAAATCTTTCTTTAAATCATGTTGCCGGTTCATTTATCCATAATTTACCGATTGGAGGTGATTTTGGGGCAGGCCTAAATGGCGGTGGATTAATTGGTGATAGTGCTAATTTAGGATTTACTGTTTCTGGTTTAATTGAAGGTTCTACTTTTGCTCCGTTGGGCGGATATGTTGCCTTAGATCAATTAATTGATCTAACCTGGGGTAACTACTTAATGCAGAAATCATCTAGAGAAGGCGCAATACTATATATTCCTTCTAACCGAGACAGGGGATTAGATATAAAAATATTAGATTTCTTTAATGGTTTACGAGAGCCATTGAAAATAGAATTATTAAATACAGTTGAAATTGGTATGGAAGTTCCTATATTTGAAATTGGCGATAGGCAATATTTTAAACCTGATTTAAAACTTCCTTTAGAAGATATATTTAATCAATACTATCCAGCAATAGTTATCCCATCAGAAGCTATGAGGTTTGCTTACTATGAAGCTGTATTTTCTCCTCAAGATAATTGCAACTATTTTATGGCTAGGTTAGGCGAAGATAAATTTATTGTAAGATATA
>JAGYMG010000182.1 GCA_018400675.1 bacterium | reverse complement strand
TGATAAAGCAGCTCATAAAGGCAGCCTGGCCGGAGAGGGGAAAACAATAGCCGTTCTGGGCACTGGCCTGGACAAGGAAAGCTTTTATCCTAAGGCAAACCTCCGTGTGAGAGAAGAGATCTTGGCTAATAAGGGCACCCTCTTGTCAGCATACCCTCCCGGCACTAAAGGTAATCGTTTTACCTTCCCGGAAAGGAATAGATTGATTTCTGGCTTAGCCATTGCTACCTTAGTAATTGAGGGTCAAATGTCATCCGGAGCAATGATTACAGCTAGATGGGCCGTTCAGCAGCAGAGAAAAATATTTGCTCTACCTGGTCCCATCAACAGCTTAAACTCCA
Source organism: bacterium (assembly GCA_018400675.1). Taxonomy (GTDB): domain Bacteria; phylum Patescibacteriota; class Minisyncoccia; order Minisyncoccales; family CG1-02-41-26; genus M55B113. Next base: position 751 of record JAGYMG010000182.1, on the reverse strand, counting down.
GAGGACCACATTATTTGATCAAACGCGGAGCTCTCTTAGTAGAAAATGCCAGGGATATTCTCAAGGCACTTAATATTAAAGAAGCAAACATAGGAAAGAAAAAAAATAAAAAAGAAAAGAGCAGCATTGAATCCTTCATTGTCAGAGTTCTAGAACAAGGCCCCCTCTCTCTGGATGAGATTATAAAAAAAACAAAGCTCCCCTCTAAAACAGTCTCGGCTGCTCTCAGTATTATGGAGCTGTCAGATCAAGTAAAAAATATAGGAGGTAATATCTATAGCCTCTCTTTATAGATAAATATATGCATTTTGTTATTGTTGAAAGCCCTACTAAAGCAAAGACTATTACTAAATTCTTAGGCAATGAATATATTGTTAAATCTTCTTATGGCCATATCAGGGATTTGCCTTTAAATAAGCTGGGCGTGGATGTTGAAAATAATTTTGAGCCACAATATGTTATTCCCTCAAAAGCCAAGAAAAAAGTAAAAGCACTAAAGCAAGAGCTAAAAAAAGCTGACCAGGTAATATTGGCTACCGATGAAGACAGGGAGGGTGAAGCAATAGCTTACCACCTCACCCAAGCCCTAGGGCTCAAGGACCCAGCAGTATATCAGCGAATTGTTTTTCATGAAATCACCAAAGAAGCTATTGAGAAAGCTTTAAAGCATTCCCGAGATATTGACCTTAATCTGGTCAATGCCCAACAAGCTCGAAGAATCCTGGATAGGTTAGTCGGCTATAAGCTCTCT
>JAGYMG010000181.1 GCA_018400675.1 bacterium | reverse complement strand
TTTAGCAGCGGTGGAAACTTAACCTATAAACAAGCCTCAGATGCAGCTATTACTATGAGCGGCGATTGGGATATCGGCGGCAGCCTTTTAATCTATGGAGATAGTTCTGGCGGGCTGGCTACCTTAGATACAAATGGCAACAACCTTACTCTGGGTGGTTCTCTAACCTTGGGCCAAAGTAGTGCTGACAACGGCGGCGGTTATCCCGGCCGGGTTAAATTCAGCAGCGGTACTCACTCTGTTAGCGGAGACCTTTTAGTTGCCGGTGAATATACCCACGGAACTTTTGACTTTGGTTCATCTACTCTAACTGTAGGCGGAGATCTTGATTTTAGTTATGCCAGAGTAATAAAGGAGACTTCAACCCTTAACTTAACCGGAGACTCTACCATAACTGCTACCAAGGATTATACTTATAATAGTGCCGGTGACCTAATCAATGAAGCTCCCTTTTATAATTTAAATTGCCAAACTTCCGGCCAAACCATAACTGTAGCCGAAGGCGGCTTAACTGTAGATGGGGAGTTTAGCCCGAATACATCTGAATTTATCTTTACTGCTACCGATACCGGAAACAGGATTACCTTGCCTTCTTATGATTCCGCCAGTTCAGCTGTGAATAAATTTTATAACTTAACTTTTAACGGTGCCGGCGGCGGCTGGGATACAGCCAGAAATTTAAGGATAGAAAATGATTTTACTCTTAGCCAGGGGGCGTTTTCCGATAATAATAAAGATATCTTTATCGGCAATGATTTAGCCGGTGCTGGGACAAATACCCGCGGCCTAGAGCTAGGCGCTCGTACCTGGACTGTTGGCGGCAGTTGGGATACCTCCGGAGAAAATATTACGGTTTCACCCGGTTCATCTACTGTTGATTTAACCGGAACCGGAGATATTAAGACTGGCCAAGAAGTTGATACTTTCAATAATCTTAACTGTGCTTCTTCAGGAGAAACTACCACTATCAGGGCTTCAGATTCAATAGTTGAGCCTTATATTTTAGGAAATCTTACCCTAGGCGGCGGTACTTTAAATAAAACCGGTGACTATCAGGGTATTTTTACCTTGCGCGATACAGGCGCCCCTCTGG
>JAGYMG010000180.1 GCA_018400675.1 bacterium | reverse complement strand
CAGAAGATTCACCAAAGGTGCCAAAATAAAAGAGAGAAATATTGCTATAATCAGTGGTAGTAAAATAGCGGAGGCAATTTTTAAGACCGCCCCCATCATTATTACGGCGATAACAGCTAAAAGTCCTGTTGAAACAGCAGATACTCTCATAGTTTGATCATTTTAGCATTTTATCCAACTTAAGGGAACTCTCTACTTTTCGCTCTACTTCACGCTTTCAATAATTCTACTTCTCGCTTTCAATAATTAAAGTCTTTTGAAAGCGACTTAGCGTTTGCCAAACAAACGGCTAATAAGACTCCCGCGCTCCTGCTGGTCTTCATAATACGGACCAAGCGACAGCAGCCGATGTGAGCGCTCTTTCAATAACTGAGAAGCTTTTTTATTAATTAAAATAGGCAGATGCTGAGCCAAAACTTCCTGTATATGGCGGGCAGTGTTCTCGGCATCCTTATGAGCTCCCCCTTCTCCCTCTGAAATAATGCCGTGAATAACCCCCAGTTCTAAGAGGTCGCGGGAGGTCATACGCATCAGTTCAGCGGCCAGCTTAGCTTTTGAAGAATCCCGCAGCAGGATAGAAGCACAGCCTTCTGGTGAAATTACCGAGTATACGGAGTTCTCCAGCATAAACACCCTGTCGCCTACGCCGATACCTAGAGCCCCACCGGAACCGCCTTCTCCAATCACAATTACTATAATTGGAACCTGCAGCCGGGAGAACTCTTTAAGATTACGGGCAATTGCTTCTCCAATTCCTTTTTCTTCTGCTGTAATCCCGGGGTACGCTCCCGGTGTATCGATAAAAGTAATTATCGGGCGGCCGAAGGCCTCCGCTTCATGGGCCAGCCTTAAGGCCTTACGGTAGCCGCCGGGCTGGGCCATCCCGTAGTTACGTTTCAGGTTGTCCTTAAGGTTCCGCCCCTTCTGCTGGGCCAAAACGGTTACCGGAATCCCCTCAAAGAATCCGATCCCCCCGATTAACGCGGCATCATCACCGCCCTGTCGATCGCCGTGCATCTCAAGAAAATTATCAAAAACCCGGTCGATATAATCTAAGGCAGTCGGACGTTCCGGATGGCGTGCCAGGGTAACCTTCTCCCAGGCGGTGGTCCCGCTTTC
>JAGYMG010000018.1 GCA_018400675.1 bacterium | reverse complement strand
TTTCTATTTTAGTTTTTATATCTTCTGCTGCTTTATCTATAATCTTTATTATGTATTTTTTATCCTCTTCTGTTAAATACAAAATTTTTCCTTTGCTATCTTTTTCTAAACCGTGGAATACATTATGAATTATACTTCCAGTCAAAGTAAAAAAATGCTCCGGTGCCTCCATTAACATCCATCTCATAGTTACGCCTTCTATCCCGTCTGTATGTTTTATCCAGCCGGTTATTAAATCTCTAACTCCACCCGTATCTCCGGAATTTATATGCCATAATTTAAGTTGCCTTTCTATACCCAATTCTTTCTTAATCTTCTTTACTAATGTTTCAACTATTTTTAGATGTGATTTACTATAATTATTTCTTAAATCTTCTATTCCATACCCACCTCCAACATCTGCTTCTACAAGGCCGGGTTTAGCCAATACCACTTCGGCCTTACGAATAATTTTGGAAATAAATTTTTCAAAATCAGGAAGGTTTTCTTTTATATCCAGATCTATATCTACTCCTTTCCTGACATTATTTACAAAAGGAGTAAAATCAATCAATTTTACCAGTAAAGGCAAAGGTTCAAAGGCAACATAAGCTGCAATTTTCTTTTGCCAGCGAGTCCGTAAAGTTTTCTTTGTTTCAATATCGTTAACTTCTTCTAAACCATAACGTTTCTTTTCTTCTCTTATCAACTCTTCCCAATCAAAATAATAAAATTCTTTCTTTATTTCTTGGTAAGGCCCGATAAGAATTTTATCTCTATATCCCTTATCAAACTGTTCATAGGTAAGATCTATTAAAATCGCTTTCTTGTTATCTTTATATATGGAAAGCCAACGATGAAGTGACTTATCAGCAGGATTACCATTTAATATAGCTCCCGAAATCATTTCTAATCTATCAGCAGAATCTCCTCCTATCGGTAAATCGAAAATCTCACTTATTACTTTAGCTAAAATATAAGTTGCCTGCCGGCATATTGCTATTTTCCCCCGTTGAGAATACTCATCGTTAAACTTCTCTTTGAATTGTTCCATAAGATAGGGTTCCATCTGTCGTATAAACTGGTAAATGTTCTGAATCAATCCAACATCAATGGGGACAGGTACCTTTTTACCATCCTCCCTCAATGCTTCTGCCTGCGCTTTTACCGCCTTTTCTTCGGTAGGTTGAGATTCATGAAGTTTTATTTGAATAAGGACAAAATCTATCTGGCTATCTGTAAAATTACTATCTTTAAGGATATGCCTGATTTCTTCTTCCGAAAGATTCCAAGTTATTTGATTGCCTTTTCGACGAGCAACTACCGGCGGCCCATTAATTCTGCCAGATTTCTTGACATCTTGAAGGTGTTTTTCCAAAACTTCTAAGACTTCTGCCAATTCCTTAAACTTACCGGCAACATAAGGTTCATTCTTATATCTTTCTGATACCTTAGCCATATTTTCTGATTCAATAGAGTGGCCTTGCCCGTTTTTCTTTTCCATTTGCTCGATGGTTAACTTAGCAGCTTTTTGATTAGAAAGTTTATCCAAAACTCTTTTAACATAATACTTAAGATTAGGGTTTAATCTTACTGCTTTGGCTAAATCTTCTTTGGCTTTGAAGAATTGGCCTGTACTTGTATAGATAACTCCCCGCTGGCCTAACTCTACATAGGCAGCCCCTCGATTATAATAAGCTTCAGCATATTCAAGATTAAGTTTAATAGCCTGGCTATAATTAAAAATAGCCTGGAAAAACTGATCTAACTCTGCATAAGCAGCTCCCCGGTTGTTATATGCTTTAGCATATTCAGGATTAAGTTTGATAGCCTGGCTATAATCAGAGATGGCCTGGAAAAACTGATCTAACTTTGCATAAACAGCTCCCCGGTTATAATAAGCCTCAGCATATTCAGGATTAAGTTTAATAGCTTGATTAAAATCAGAGATAGCTTGAGAAAACTGGCTTGACTTTGCATAAGCAGCCCCCCGGTTATTAAACGCCTCAGCATACTCAGGGTTAAGTTTAATAGCCTGGCTATAATTAAAAATGGCAGGTTCCCGGTTAGTATATATAACAGCAATAAGGCCATTTATATTTAATATTTGAATCTTTCTATGAATTCTCAGAGGATTATTTTTATCTTTAAGCTCCCAATAATTGCCAACTTTTACAAACTCCTTTTTAAATTCGAACGGTTCACTAATAAAACCAAATGCTAAATCTGCCATCACTATCTTGCCATCTGATAAATCAATTAAAGAAGCTATGTGGCCTTCTCCTGGCTCTCTCAATAAATCTGGTATTATTACATTTACATCTTTAACAGAAAGGCCTAAGGAATTACTTAAGATATATAATAATTGGGAATAACCAACACAATCAGTTTTTTTATACTGAATAATATCTGCTAAATGGAATAAACCTCTTTTTACACTAATTTCTTTCTTTATCTTCCAGCTTAATTTCTTAATTATTTTTCTTTCTTCCTTAGCAAGTTTAAGCTCAGATAATTTGCCTTGATTATATTCATCTCTTTTTTGCTTAAGAGTTTGCTTTAAAAAGCTTAAGATAGACCTTCCTTGTTCATCTTTCCAGCTCTTGGCCATTTCCACAAATTCTTCAACCACTTGACCTGAATAACCTAAATCTTTTGTTAACTGCCTAATATGTTTAAATACTTCTGTTTCAGTTATAGCAACCATCTCAGATTTATAAGCTCTCCATTCAGGTGTCCGAAGATGGTCACTGTGATATTGTTCGTTCGAAATAAATACACCCTTATGAGCCTCATATTCCTTAATTGCCTTAAATACTTTTTCAAGATTCTTCATAAGATGCGCTTTTATCGGCCGTCTATAATCTGTTTCCCCATCTGCCGGGCATAACACCCATCCGAAATTTAGCGTTACTCGTTTATTATTTTTGTTAACAAATATAAGTACATCCTTATTATCTGTCCAATTTATCTGCCATTTATAAGGTACAAGCTTTTTGTCGTAGTTTTTCACAAGTTCAATAAATTCAGAATTTACAGGCATATACTCCCATAGATATCTCTTCCCCCAACTCGCTATTTTAGTATCTATTGTAGCGGTTTTTTTATGAGGTTCTGTATAATTTGACAATTCAAAAAGAGGTAATATTTTAAATATAGCGTAGAAATAAGACAGCCATATCAAGTCTTTGTGAAATGAGGACAGGTACGGAATTTTAAAAATCCTATCTCCGCTCCATCTATCAAATCTAAAAGCTATAGTATATAGCAATTTAAAATTAGGTATAGAAACCTCATTAATTTCTGCACGCGATAAATCATTAGCCTCATTACGTGGGACATTAACAGAAAATATTTTAATAGGTGACTTTTGGGCCGAATTTTCAAAAAAACCACTCTTCTTAATAGCGGTATAATAGGATTCGTAGTCACTTTTGCTAACGCGGTCGCTGGGAACTTCAATTTGAAGCCAGCCTTTTGATGACAGCAAAGGCCTTAGAGCTGTAAAATACCTCTCATATTCTTTACTATGTGCAGACGCTTCTTGCATATAAACCCCCAAATTATGCATAATCCCATTTACAATCACGCCTCTGCCACTTAAAAACTTCGCCAGCTTTTCTACAGGCCTTGAATCAAGAAAATTCATTTCCAAAAAAGCACCTTCAATAGATATGTTAGATAAATATAATTTCCTGCGAAATTTTCTAATTACCTGAGCAGCACTTTTGAGAGACGCAAAATCCACATTAATAATAATCACGCCTATATGCCAACGTCCCTTTTCCTTTCTCAGCATTCCTGTCAGCGTCTTCAATAACCATTGAACATCTCTTGACTGCCCGCCGGATAAGATATAAACAAGCCTTTTTTGATTCTGTAATAAGGCAAAGCTAATGTCTTGTTTTAAATAAGGCGATAATTCAATGTCTGCAACAGGCCGCAACCGTTCAAAAGTATCGCCTCTATGCTTCCGGCCATAAAGATGCTGGAAATAATGCGCCTCTGATTTTTTCCAATCTCTTTTAAACTGCTGAAACGACTTATTCCTGGCCCTTCCTCCAAAAATTCCTCTAGAAAACTGCTTAACTAAAATCACAGCCGCACCTACTGCCAAAGCTGCGCCAATAATATATGGTAAAACAGCAAAGAGAGTCTCGCCCATTCCCGTACCTGAAATAATAATAAACGGCAGAATGGATTTGGCCGTTGGATTGGAAGAGTTATCGCGCAGTTGATTAAACAAACTGGCTGCGCGCTTTTTGACTCTGTCTTTAATAAAAATAATCTGCTTTAACCTGCCTTTCTTAAGTGCCTCAATAGCCAGTTCTATCTGATTAATGGCCTCCTTATAAGTGCCTTTAGCCAAATGCCCCTCTTCTCCAATTAGACTCTCGAGATATATAAAAGCTTCCTCTTTACCTTCTACAATTCCACCTTTGAGCCAGTAATAGATATTCTCTATCGTCTCTTTTGCCTGCTGAAGGTTATCTTGGGAGATGCCTTGCTGATAATCTCTTAAATTAGCATCCTTCACATGCACTAACAGGCCTATATTACGGGTAATGGCGAGAAAGTCTTCCTTTTGGCTATCCAGGGTATGAATCTGGCTGCGCAGAGCCTCAAGCAGACAGTCATATACAATATCCCTCCACTGCCTAACATTAACCGTAACACCATCTATTACCTGCTTGGTCCATCTCTGCTGCCTGATAGTGACTCTTCCTTTTTTACTTATCCCTATATCCCAACCCTCTAGTTCCAGAGTTTTGATAAAATCTCCAACCCAATCTTCTACCTCAAATTCCTTCACTTTTTTGGCCTGATACTGCCTGACCCTCTTCCAGAATATCTCTATTGCCTTTATCCGCAGGGTATTCCTGGCGCCGAGTAAAGCAGCGCAGACAGCCGGAGTATTCTTCTTTATCAAAAGATAACCAGCCGCATTAAGCTGTATCTTGGCTTTCTCGTCTAAGAGCATCCTTTTCTCCTGATTAAGCCGGATAAGCTGTTCATCGTCACGGACCTCGTTTGCCTTTACTATTTGTTTATTGATATCCCTGATTACCCGGTTTATCCTTTTTAGTCTCAAGCTAATGGCTTTCCTTGCCTTAAGAGTTAGTTCAAAAGGAAGTTCTTCATAGATAACAGTAATTTTGTCTTTCAATGCTCTTAACTCTTTTCTGTATTCCTGTTCATCCGGCGTTGTTTTGGCCTGCCTTATCTCAACCATAATTCTACTATTTAAACTTTGATTAAGCTCAAGCAGCTGCCGGCCGCGGCTATTTAACCATACCTCTTCCTCCGATAGGTTTATCCTCGCCGGCTTTGTCACTTTGCCTGAATTGTCTTTTTTGCTAAGCTCACGACAGAGGCTTTCTACCCATTCTTTATCCGCTGTTAATCCTATATCGTTATCCTTCAGGAATTCTATATGGCTTGAGAGAAAGTTATGCTTGATAAGATACTCAATAGTTTTCTGGCGGGCTTGGGCTTCGTTTAAGCCTTGCAGGTGGAAGAGTTCGTGGCCGGCAAAGATTATTTTGAGCTGTTCTTCATAACTTTCTCGTTCAATGTTCAACGTTCTACGTTCAACATCTGTCGTCTGTCGTCCATCGTCCATCGGAACAGGGGGAGCTTTCGCAAGTGCATTAGGATTAACTAGTAACTTATATTTGTTATCACCTACTTTTATGGTTTCAGCTGGAATTTCCAGATTAGGGTCAAATTCGATAGTAAAGTTTATACCGGCTACAGCATCAGAGCCGCCTAAGTAGTTTCTGACCTCTTTTTCCATCTGCTCAGCTTGTTTACCTTTGGGTGCCCAACCGGCTAGAGGCATCTGAGCTGGGAAATCTTGACTTTCAGGGAATTTATTTTCTAATATGGTTCTTTTTCCTTTATCATCATAGGTAAAATTAAGTCCTAACCTTCTTAGTCCTGATTCATCACTAGATGTAGGAACAGCTGAAATATGAACTTCGCAGCCGCGCAACTCCTCCAGCTTACCAATAGCTGCTTGTATATTTGGATTATCAACATTATTTGCTCCTAAAGCAATTAACATCTCGTCTAAATGTAAACTAACATTTTTAGCATCTCCGACAATACTCTTAAGATTTTCTACAGAATTAATTACATGAGGCGATAAAAGATATATCTCATCAGAAATTTCAGCTAAATGCTTTAAAGCATTCAAAATCATAGCCGAGGCAGCATGCATCAATTCTGAATTCTTGCCGGTAATAATAGTACCGTCTTTTAACTCTATTGCTGCCCCGCAAAATATACCTTTATGCCCTTTATCTTTTATTTTAGCTTCTTCGGCCGCAATACGGGCAGCTTTAACTACTTTACGGTAACTCTCGTCTATATCCAACTCATCCATTAACAACTTAATACGCTCAACTGCCTCTTTATCTGTTCTGCCTAATCTAAATTCATGCTGATATTTAAAATACCTTCTTACTATCTCCTGCTTAGCTGCCTCTTTTACCGCATCTTCATCGATAATACCGAAAGCAACTTTATTAATTCCCATATCGGTAGGCGACTGATATACTAATTCACCTGTTATTTTTTCTAATATCCCGCTTAATACCGGAAAAGCCTCTATATCCCGGTTATAATTTACAACTTTCTGGTTACAAGCTGAAAGGTGGTAAGGATCAATCATATTTTTATCATTCATCTCAGCAGTTGCTGCTTCATAAGCCATATTTACAGGATGCTTTAAAGGCAAGTTCCATACAGGAAAAGTCTCGCATTTAGCATAAGCGGCTTTTATGCCTCTTTTATGTTCATGGTAAAGTTGGGAAAGAGATGTTCCTAACTTACCGCTGCCGGGCCCGGGGCCGTTTACTATAACAATAGGCTTTGTTGTTTCAATATATGGGTTTAGGCCAAATCCTTCTTCACTGCAAATTGAATCTAGATTATCAGGAAAACCTTTAGTCGGACGATGTGCATAAACTTTAACTCCTTCACGTTCTAATCTTTTCTTAAAGATTTCTGCGGCTGGCTGATTTTCAAATCGTGTAATAACAACAGCTGTAACTTCTATCTCCCATTCTTTTAATTTCTCAATTTGCTTAAGCAATGCTTCATCATAGGTAACCCCGAAATCACCTCTAACTTTTCCTTCTTCAATGTCCTTGGCGTGAATGCACAAAATTACATCTAATTTGTCTTTTAACCGGCTCAATAATTTAATTTTTGCGTTAGGGTCAAATCCCGGCAATACACGAGCGGCATGGTAGTCAAAAGTTAACTTGCCGCCAATCTCAAGATAAAGCCTCTGGCTATTAAGTTCTTCTAATCTACTAAATATAGCGGCAGTCTGTTCTTGTAAATATTTTTCATTAGAAAAAGCTGCTTCTCGACTAGCAGCAAATTGCGAAGATATTTTAAAGTTTTCCCTGTACTTATTTAAACTTGGAACAATATTTATTTTGTTTTTGAAATCAATATTACTATCGAGAATTGGTGAAAGGTTACTTTCATCCAGCCAATCCATAACCGCTCCACCAACTATATTGTATTTTTCAGCAATATATTCTTCACTCTCATCTGCATAACAGGGAACTTCAAAAGAACAAACAAAATTAGGATCATTAGAAGAAGCCCGGAAGATAAATCTTCCGATATACTCTCCATTCAATTCGAATCTTATATCTGCAAACCGATACATATCGTTTTCCTGATACGTATCCAATTCTTTTACCTTTATTTTTCCTATTGATGTAAAAAAAGTAGTGCCCCTAGAAAAGAATTGCTGGATTTCACGAATAACATGATCTTTACCTAAAGCAATAAGTATTTGAGGGGTATCTCCTTTAGCTATAGCCCGGTGCTGCTGTGGAGATAATCTATCCGACTTGCTAAGAACTGCCAAAAGCTTCTTGTGGAATTTAGGATCAAATCTTCCCGAACGTTTATAACTAACTAATATATTTTCTTTGACAATATCCTCTATTAAATACAAAGAACAAGGATGATCCTTTCTATACTGAGCCGCCATTACACCAAATAAGGAAATTAAAGTGATTGGATCCTCAATGCCCCCCGTTACATGTAACCAGCCATGGCCAGAGCTTTCTCCATAAATAGGAACAAGATATCCTTTCTGGTTTAGTTCTTTTACTTTTGCCTTTAAAAACACATACCCGGCATCAGTCTGATGAACCTCTATTCCTAAAGATTCAGCTATCTTATTTAATGCTTCAGTACCCAATACATCTCTTACTACGGCTAATCCTTTTTTCCCTTTTTGTTTTAAAGAACCTAAATCATAACCACAGTCATTTACTAAAAACGGTAAAATTATCACCATTAAATAATCCGGAGAAAGCACTTCTATCTCCCCGTTTTCCTTAGGAAAAACAACTGCACATCTATCACCATCCAAATCAAAACCTAACCCGAAATCAGCTCCTATCTCCTTTATCTTAATCTTTAAATCAACAAGATTAGCATCTTTAGAAGGATCGGCTTTATGCATGCCGCTTAATTCTTTTACCTGCTTATGTAAAGTAACTACCTCTGCTCCTAATTCAGTAAATACTCTCTCCGCTAAATAACCACTGGGAGTATTAGCCGCTTCAATAACAATTTTCAAACCTTCTAAGGGCTTGCTCTGCAATTTATCAGCTTGCCACTCTTTCAATACCTCCTTGACATCTTCAGCTTTTTCCAATTCAGTAGCTAAATCGTAAATAGTATCTTCTTTTGCTTCTCCTGCAGAAACTCGGGCTGCTAAGGTGGACATTTTTATAAAACTTTCATCAATATTATAAGAAATATAAGTTCCGAAATTATCTGCTTTGATTTCTGTAACAGAAGTAGGATTTTCAATAAAATCTTCTAAGATATTCAGAGACTTCTGCTTAATCTCCTGAGTAGTTAAACTGCTTAAAACTCCTTCGTTATCTTGAATAATTACCTTAAATCCGCTTACTCCGTCTCCTGTAACATGGCTGGCAGTATTAAAAATTCCCATAAGCGGCGTCTCTTTTCTACCGCTGGCAATTCTGTATCTCATTCTTACTGCCCAGGAATAATTACTTACACAGTTAGGAATCTCTTCTGCTATATAGACAACATCCAAGCCTGCATACCTTAATGCTACTTCTACATTCTTCAAAACAGCAGAATCAATCTTTCGGCAGTCTTTGGCAAGAATAACCGTCCGAGAACTCAACTCAAACTTCTCTGCTTTATCCAAAGCCATTTTAGCCCAGGTAAGCCCCATCCCAAAAGCTATAGGAGCCTTAATAATACCTCCTCTTGTCCGGTAATCATAATCCCTGAACATATCGTGATTAATATCCTCTGTAGTCTGTCCAAAAAACTCCTTTATTAATCCATTAACCTCTTCTGCTTTCAATGAACTATCGAATTTTCTTTTGTAGTTGAAACCGCTTTCAGGCTGGTTAAAAAATATATCAGGATGGTTATCAATAAACTCTTCCGTATCCCCCATCCCTTCGACTCCGCTCAGGATGGTTCGAAGGGTGGTGAGTGTGTCGAACCACGCCTCAGCTTCATCCCTTGCTTTTTTCAATTGCTCCAGCCATTTTCTTTCCGCCTTTAATCCAATATCATTATTCTCTAGCCATTTAATATGGCTTTCTAAAAGATTATGCTCGATAAGATACTCAACAGTCTTCTGGCGGGCTTGGGCTTCATTATAACCTTTCAGATGAAACAATTCATGGCCGGCAAAGATTATTTTGAGCTGTTCTTCATAACTTTCTCGTTCAATGTTCAACGTTCTACGTTCAACGTCCGTCGTCTGTCGTCCATCGTCTATCGGAACAGGCGGTGCCATTGCCAGTGCATTAGGGTTAACTAATAATTTGTATTTGCTGTCACCTACCTTTACTGTTTCAGCCGGAGCTTCTAGATTAGGATCAAATTCAATAGTAAAGTTTATACCTGCTACTGCATCAGGGCCGCCTAAGTAGTTTCTGACCCCTTTTTCCATCTGTTCAACTTGTTTACCTTTGGGTGCCCAACCGGCTGCAGGCATACGAGCTGGGAAACATTTTTTGTTATTGTTAAAATTAATATCTTTTAACTCTCCTGCTAATTTTTTAATATCTTCCAAAGAATATTTTTCTTTAC